>JBDLJV010000009.1:0-26674 GCA_039714175.1 Actinomycetota bacterium | reverse complement strand
TGTGCGGCGAGAGCGTAGACGATGCGTTCTGTGGGCCACCGACTTCGCTGAGAGGGTCTGTAACCCTGGGTTCGGCGCCGGGGTCGTTCTGTGGGCCACGGACTTCGCTGAGAGGGTCGGTAACCCTGGGTTCGAGACGGGAGGTCGGTAGGCTGGTGGGTAGCGAACCCAAGGAGTGGCATGTCCGAAGTTGAGATCGACGTCTACGATTACTCAGAGGACCTGAAGAAGGGCTGGTGGCTGTTCCTCGTTTCCGGGATCGTGTCCTTGGTGATCGGTGGAATGCTGATCTTCTGGCCGGGGGCCACGCTCGCGGTTGTCACCGCCGTGATCGGATTCTTCATGATCGTGTCGGGGTTGATCCGGTTCCTTGTCGCCATCTTCGATACGCATGCCCAGGAGCGTTGGCTGATCGCGATCGCGGGAATTATCGGCATCGTGCTTGGTGTGATCGTGATGAAGAACCCGGAATCCACGATCAACGTGATCGTTCTGATCGTTGCCGTGTTCTGGCTCTTTGCAGGTCTTGTCGACTTCTTCCGTGGCCTGACGAACGCAGCGCTGCCAGATCGCACCCTGCGAATCGTGTTCGGTCTCATGTCGGCCCTGTTCGGCATCGTTGTGCTCGTGTGGCCTGCGATCACGATCGGAATCTTCGCCGTTCTTGCCGGTATCTACACAGCGTTCTTCGGCATTCTGGAGATCCTGGCTGCGTTCCAGATCAAGAACGCCTAGGCGTCCCCGAGGCGGTCGAACGAATCAGCCACTGCGTCGGTGAGCTGGTCCTTCCGGTACCAGATGGCGGTCGCGTGTCCGCCGCGCACCGTCCGGACTTCCGAACCCGGCCAGTGATCCGATAGTGCCTGGACGGCGCTGGCCGGGACGTACCCATCGCCTGCAGCCCGCACTATGACTGCGTGGCGTGTGTGCGGTGCAGGGTCAACGTTGAGAACCGACACAGCACCGAGCGTCGAACGAAGCCTGCCCTCCTGGCTTCGGCCTCCAAGTGCGTCCCACGCAATCCCCTCCCGCAAGATCCCATCGAGGAACACCGGACCGGGGGAGTGGGACGCTGCAAGGGGCGCTGCCGCTACCGGAATCGGCATGGTCGCAGCAACGAGCGCAGAGGTGTTACCTCCCATCGAGTAGCCGGATACGCCGACGTCCCAACCGTCGTTGTGGAGCCACATCAGCAAGCCTCGCGCCTCGTTGACTGCGGCCGCGCCCATCACCATGAAGTCGGAAACGGTTCGAATCGGTTGAGTGTGCTCAGGGTTCGGCAGGCGGGTTCCGTAGAAGGGATTCTCGAGGAGAATCGATCGAATGCCCTTGCGCGCGAGATGCCCGGCAAGCGCAACGCGTACTTTCGGGTCGTGTTCATTCCACGCTGGCATCAGCACCACAACGCGGTTCGTATTCTCGGGAGGTGACACGGAGATCACAGCCCCCTGGAGGGAGCGATGAGGAAGAGAGTCGGCGGGACTCGTGAAGGCTCCATGATCGACCTTCAATCCATATGGCTCGATGTGGCTCGAGAGCCACTTGATCGCAAGCGGTTCGGCGCTTGCATGGGTGATCTGTTCAAGCCTGAGTTGTGGTGCGTTTCCCCAACCCTCGGCGAAGAATCGGAGACGAGAGGGTCCGCGCGCCAGAGCGATGCCGGATACTCGGTCGATCGGATGAATCATGGTCAGGGTGTCAGCATGGAAGCTGCCTCCGGGTAGAGACGCCGCTTGACCGTTCGCAGTGTCTCCGGATCCTTGTTGGCAAGGGACGTAGCAAGGTCGACAGCGGATGGGAGCACCTCGTCGACAGGCACGAGGTCATGGAGGATCCCGAGCTTGGCTGCCTCCTGAGCGCCGATCTGCCGGCAACTCACCACAAGGTCATGGGCGGCGGGTTGAGGAACCTTCGCGATGATCAGCGCGGACATGCCCGGTGTGAAGGGAATGCCGATGTCGACCGATGGCAGGCTCATGAACCCCCGATCCTCTCGCATGATCCTGAAGTCGTGGGCGAGAGCGAGCAAGGCCCCACCGGCGATGGTGTGGCCGTTGAGGGCTGCCACCGTGATGAATGGGGCAGTGAGTATGCGACCGAGCAGAAGGTCGAGGCGATTCATGAAGCTGAACCGTTCGCGCTCGGACATGCCGGTGACCTCGTCGAGATCGAGGCCCGTTGACCAGAACCTGTCGACACCAGTGGTGACGAGAGCACGCGGAGTCTCGGCGCTCTCGACCTCGTCGAGTGCCTCCTCCCACGAGGCCAGCAGTGCTTGCCCGATACGATTCTGATCGTCGGCCATCGTGAGGATGTGGACGGTGCCCCGTCTGGTCAGATCCCAATCTCCCATGCGGGAACGGTAGTGCCTGCAGGACCCGGCGATTCGCGGATCGTGGCCTTTGGGAATTCATGGCTGTATGCTCAAATGAGAATGATTATCAAACCCCAACGCCCCATTGTGTTCATCGCCGCCCTTGCACTGGTTGCAGCAGCCTGCTCAGGCGGTTCCGATACCCCGACCTCCGAGGAGGGTGTCACCGTCGTGGCCACGACCACGATGCTCGGTGACATCGCTACGGAAGTCGTGGGCGACAACGGCACTGTGACCGTGTTGTTCCCCGTCGGTGCAAGCCCTCACGACTACGACGTCTCCTCTGCGCAGGTAACCGAGATCTACGCTGCCGATCTCGTCCTGGCGAACGGCCTCGGCCTCGAGCAAGGTGTGCTCGACGTGCTCGAAGCTGCCGAGGCAGACGGTGTCCGGGTTCTCCATGTTGCTGAATCGCTCGATCCGGTGACGATTGTCGATCGTGAGCCCTGTGCGACATCCGAAGAAGATGATCACGACGAGGAAGATGATCACGACGAGGACGCGGATCACGACGAGGACGACCACGGGAAGTGTGACGCGCACGTGTGGTTCGACGTCGAGCGGGACTCCACCACTGCCGATCTGATCGCCCAGGAGCTCGCAGAGGTGGATCCGTCCATCGACTGGAGCGCCAACGCGGCGACGTACACGACTGCACTCATGGATGCCGATGCAGATATCCGAGAGATCCTGTTGGCCGTCCCCGACGGTGATCGGTTCCTCGTGACCAACCATCACTCGTTCGGGTATTTCGCCGATCGATACGGATTCGAAGTCGTCGGCACGGTCATCCCTGGTGGTGCGGCACTCTCCGAGCCGAGTCCTGGAGACCTTGCCGAGCTGGTGGAGACCATCAACGAAACAGGTGTGTCAGCGATCTTCACAGAGACGACAGAACCGGCAGCGCTCGCCGAGGCGATCGCGGGCGAGGTCGATCACGATGTTGAGGTGATCAAGCTCTACACCGGATCGCTGGGACCTGATGGCTCGGGTGCTGAGACGCTCATCGGCATGCTCATCACCAATGCGCAGCGAATCGCCGATGGACTTTCCTGAGTCCTAGGCTCATTTACATGATCCCAACAGGCACGAGCGCTTCGATCCCGCTTCTGGTCGAAGACCCCGACACAGCGATCGCCCTCGGGTCCGGTGACGTCGCTGTTCTCGGCACGCCCCGGATCGTCGCCTTGTGCGAAGAGGCAGCGGTTGCCGCCCTGGCGGGTCACGTGCCCGAGGGTTCTACCTCTGTGGGGACGAACGTGAATCTCGCACATCTTGCTCCGACTCCCGTCGGTGGCTCCGTGGTCGCTCGCGCAATCGTCACTTCAGCCGATGGTCGAAGGGTCGACTTCGATATCGAGGTCCACGACGGTGACACTCTCGCAGCCCGCGGTACCCACACAAGGGCCATCGTCGATCGCTCTCGGTTTGGAGCGTAGCTCGCGATCCGACTCGGAAATCGGACGTCGGACGTCGGACATCCTCCGGAGGTCAGCCCCGCCACTCCACCTTGCACCAGTTGCGGCTCTGGCACGATGGGCATTGCAGATACCTGCTGTAGTCCTTGCCCGGGATCCAGAGCGACAGTGCCAGGACTCGCACGCCGAGCTCGATGTGCGACATGCGTGTTCGCACGGCACACGCCGAGCAGGTGACGATGGCCGTGCCCGGCTCATGCGGTCCAGCCGAGTAGAGCGCTTCGTGGCCGTCGATCTCGTGCCGTTCGACGAGCGGATCGTCCTTGAGCGTGTCCTCGATTTCGATCGGCGGGGTCTCGAACAGCGCTCGCTTCCCCTTTGCGTCCTTGCGGCCGGTCACAGCATGCTCTCGATCGTGGCGGCGAGTTCCCTGTATGCGGCCGCCGGCTTCGAGCGCCCTGCGTGGGCGAGCACGGAGACCCCGTCCTCAGGCGCCTCTGCCACTCGAACCGAGCGCGGCACCGGTGGCTCGATCACCGGGAGACCGTGTGTCTCCCGGACGTCCTCGAGCACGCGCCGGGAGAGGTTGGTGCGGGCATCGAACATCGTCGCGACCCCACCCATGATCTGTAGATTCTCGTTCGTGTAGTTGCGCACATCTTCGATGGTTTCGATGAGTTGTCCGACGCCACGGTCAGACAGGGTCTCGGCCTGGAACGGGATCAGGACCGTGTCGGCGGCGGTGAGGGCGTTGACGGTCAGGATCCCGAGCGACGGCCCACAGTCGATGAGAACGACGTCGTAGGCATCCTTGACTTCGGCAAGAGCTCGTTTGAGCACGAACTCGCGACCCGTCTTGGTCAGGAGATGGATCTCGGATCCGGCAAGATCGATCGAGGACGGGAGCAGATCGGGTCCCTCACGTTCCAGCAGAACATCGGAGGCCTTCGAGCGTCCGAGGAAGACGTCGTGAATGGTTGTGTCGAGCACATCGGGTTCGGAATCGGTGGCGTAGGTGAGGCAGGCTTGAGGATCGAGGTCGATCATGAGCACACTCTTGCCACGTTCCGCGAGTGCCTCGGCAAGCGTGTGGACGGTGGTGGTCTTGGCGACCCCACCCTTCTGATTTGCAACAGCGATCACCGTGGCCATGACCCAAGAGTAGACCGCTCGGCTCCGCCGCGCTAAGAGAGCAAAGAGCAAAGAACCGAGACGAGGAAACCCTTCTACCTTCTACCTTCTGCAGATGGTGCGCAGACGGGGGCCGTTGGATCCTGGATCACAGGGTGGCCCGTTCTTTCGATCACCACCGGAACGAGGCACGCTCCGATGCGGCCGTCGGGTTCGAACACGAACTGTGCGATTGCTGTGCGTTTGGCAGCGGCTGGATAGGCCTGCCACACGAAATTCCCGAGGCCCCAGGCAATCGGCCGGTCGTTGTACCACTCGAGTGGCTGGAGCACGTGCTGATGATGACCGAACACGCCGTCGGCTCCAGCATCGATCCATGCTTCAGCTTGGCGGCGCTCGAAGGTGCGTGGAGTCCATGTGCCCTGTTCTCCCCAGTGGGCCGTGACGAGCACGATGTCTGCCGTTTCCTTTGCTTCGGTTATCGCAGCCGAGATCGACTCGGTGTTGTCGCCATGGGTCATGCCCGGTCGATCCTCCAACGCCAACCAGGATCCGGTCTCGGGATTCACTCCACCACTCCCGATCACGGCGACGGTCCAACCGTTGACTTCCACCACGACCGGCTCGTATGCCTCCTCGATGTTCGCTCCGGTGCCCACCGGGGCGATCCCGACATCGAGCAGATTCTGCTTTCCATCGAGCATTGCCTCGAAACCGAAGTCCATACCGTGGTTGTTCGCAAGGTTCGCAACGTCAACACCGGCCTCTGCCATGGACGGCAATGCAGCCGGGTCGCAGGCGAATGTCCACGGTTTGTCCCAGGGTGTTCCGAGATCCGAGGGCGAGCACTCAAGATTGACGATCGTGAGGTCATCCCTGCGGAACGCTCCGTAGAGCCCGGTCCATGCATCCTCGTATCCGGTCGAGGGGAACGATCGCACGAATGTGGGATCGAGGTTCACATCTCCCGTCCCGCTGACGACAAGCCGCGTCCTCGGTGTTTCGATCGGCACATGGATTGTCGTAGTTGTGGTCGAGGGAGGGGGAGCGGTTGTCGTCGTGGTGACGGTGGCGAGCGTTGTGACAGGAGCCAGCGTGGTAGGCGTCGATATCTCCTCGGTGGACGCGAAGGATGCGCTGCAGCCGGACGCTGCCAGCGCTATCGCGACGAATGCCACTCCTGTTCTCAGGCGCATGCCTGCACGGTAACGCGTTCGACCGATTCGCCCCTGCACGTTCGGGGTCATAATGGTCTCGTGCTATCAATATCAGGGGTTCACAAGCGGTTCGGTGACGTCATCGCGCTCGATGGAGCCGGGTTCTCGGTCGACAAGGGCCGAATCCTCGGTTTCCTCGGACCGAACGGTGCGGGGAAGACGACGATGATGCGCGTCATCTTCGATCTCGTGAACCCGGAGTCCGGCGAGGTGCTCTGGGGCGGGTCTCCGGTCGATGCGGAGACGCGGCTCCGATTCGGCTACATGCCGGAGGAGCGCGGGTTGTATCCGAAGATGAAGATTGGAGATCAGCTGGTCCACTTCGCACGCCTGAGCGGTCTTTCGAGGTCCGTTGCGCGCGAGGCCGTTGAACACTGGCTTGCCACACTGGGCCTCGGCGACCGAATGGAAGCCAAGCTCGAAGAGCTATCCCATGGCAACCAGCAGCGTGTACAGCTTGCCGCAGCTCTTGCCCCGAACCCCGAGCTACTCGTTCTCGATGAGCCCTTCGCCGGTCTCGACCCGCTGGGCGTTGACTCTCTCTCAGAGACGCTGAGCGATCTTGCCTCGGAAGGTGTCACGATCGTGTTCTCAAGCCACCAGTTGGATCTTGTCGAGGATGTCTGTCAGGACGTCGCGATCATCGCTGAGGGACGTGTCGTGCTCTCGGGAGACCTTGCAGAGATCAAGTCGAAATCCTCTCGACGGAGGCTCGCGATCGATGTGGATGGAGAGCCGTGGGTGCCTGATCTCGTAGGGATCGAAGTCATCGAGAACCAGGGGCATCCACACTGCATCGTGTCTGCAGACGCCCCCGTCTCCGAGATCCTTGCGGCTGCCCAGGACGCGGGATCGGTTACGAAGTTCGCATTCGAACCGCCGCATCTCACCGACCTGTTCCGTGAGGCGGTGAGCATATGAACGCGTGGACGCAGGTATGGATCCTCGCCAAGCGTGAATTCCTCGAGCGAGGCAGGAGCAAACCCTTCATCGTGACGATGGGGATCATCGCAGTCGTGATCCTCGCCATCGGCCCGATTGCCAACCTCATGACCGGCGGAGAGGTGGAACCCACCACTCTTGGAATCAGCGGTGAGGAACCTCCCGGTTTGGAGCAAGAGCTTGTGGCACAAGGCGCTCTCTTCGAAGTTGAGATCGATATCGAGAGGTACCCGTCGCGACCAGCTTCCGAGTCTGCACTTGAGGAGGGTGAAGCTGATGCCGTGATCATTGACAGCGAGGAGGTCATGTTCTACGAGAACATGTCGTCCCGGTTGATGGCAATCATCCAACGTTCCGTCGATACCGTCGTGACACGGGCGACGTTGCAGGATCTAGGGCTATCCGATGACGAGGTCTTGGCGTTGCAGAATCCTGTACCGCTCAATATGCAGATTGTCGAAGCTCCCGAGATCGAGGACGAGGCGCGCCTGGGCGCCGCGTTCATGGGTGCCATCGCTCTCTATATCTCCATCATCATGTTCGGCCAGTTCGTGGCGATGGGAACCGTCGAGGAGAAGCAGAACCGGGTTGTTGAAGTGGTGCTCTCGCGCGTGCGCTCATGGCAGGTACTCGTCGGCAAGGTTGCTGGAATCGGATTGCTTGGGCTCGTGCAACTCACGATCCTCGCGGGCTCGGCGTACGTGTCGGCCCAGTTCGTGGACGCTGCCGATGTCGACATAGCGGAGATAGGGCTGCCGATCATCGCGTCTGTGTTCTTCTGGTTCATCCTCGGGTACACGTTCTACGCGTTCCTCTATGCAGCTGTTGGGTCGACCGTGTCACGTCAGGAGGATCTGCAAGGGGCGATCATGCTTCCGATCGTCTTGATCCTGCCGGGGTACTTGCTGGCCATCGTTGCAGCTCAGGATCCGGATGGACTGCTGCCGACCATCGGGTCGATCATGCCGATGTGGGCACCGTTCGTCATGCCGCTTCGGATCGCGTCTGACGTCGCTGCTCCGTGGGAGGTTGCGGTTGCCGTTGGGGGCTCTGTTGCAGGAGCGATGGCACTCGTATGGATCGGGTCTCGCGTGTACCGCGGTGCGCTGCTTCGCACGGGCACAAAAGTCAAGCTGAAGGACGCTTGGAAAGCAGCAGCGGAGTAGCAGTATTGCGTGCTCGCGTATCTGCGATAGCCTCAGATCTCTTCGAACGCTGGGGGAGCGGTGAGAGCACAGTCGATGACCAGAGACCCCGACGTGGCGTCTCGCTCCGCGACCGTTGGCGCGACTGTTGTTGGTGTATTCACGGCTGGATGGGCCGCCCTGTTCACCATCCTTGGATTCACACAGCTGTGGCGGTATCACATGCACGCCTACGACATGGGGATCTTCTCCCAGGGGACGTGGCTTCTCTCACGGTTCACTGATCCGTTCGTCACGGTCCGCGGCCTGAACCTCTTTGCCGATCACTCCTCCTACATCCTGTTCGCCGTGGCCCCGCTCTACTGGCTCTTTCCGACGGCGTCAACGCTCGTTGCCGTGACCGTATTGGCGATGGCAGCCACGGCGCCCCTCGGCTACCTCGTGGCTCGACGGGCAGGAGCCGGATCGTTCCTCAGCACGATGACCGGTGTGCTGGTTCTTCTCCAACCCGCGGTGCAGTGGCAGATACGCGACGCCTTCCATCCGGAGATCTTCGTTGTTCCTCTGGCCGTGGGTGCCGTGGCGTTGCTTCAGCGTGACCGTGATGTCTGGGCGCTTGTGGTCATCGGAATAGCGTTGACGGCGAAAGAGGATGTGGGGTTACTCGTCGTTCCCCTTGGCCTGGCCGTCGTGTTCTTCATGGGGAAGAGGCGAACGGGATGGATCATCGCCGGAATGGGACTCGGTGCATTCCTTCTCAACTTCCTGGTTCTGCTACCGGCGTGGTCACCCACCGGCGAGCTGTTGTATTCATACCGATACGAGCACCTCGGGACAACGCCGGTCGAGATCCTCATCGGGCTCATGACGTCACCGGTCGAGTGGTGGAATGCGCTCTCCGATCCGACCCGCCTGGCGTACATCGCAGGACTCGTGTTCGCCATGCCTCTGGCGCTCGTTGCCCCGCGATGGCTCCTCATTGGCGTACCGACGCTCGTGGCGAACCTCTTCACGAACCACGGGTACCAGTACGAGATCGAGTACCACTACACGGCGTATGTGATCGTGGCTGTTGTTGTTGCAGGCGCCTTCGGTGCCGGGAAGGTCCAACGGTGGAAGCTGAAGCCGTGGCGAATCGGCATGATCGTGGCGACGGTTCTTGTTGCAGCCACTACGTGGTTCCTTGCCGGTCCCACGGACGGTTGGGCCAAGGCTCATGACCATCCCGGCCAGATCAGGGCGATTCTCGAGGTGATCCCAGAGGATGAATCCGTCTCTGCATGGACGACGTTCGTGCCTGCGCTGGCTCAGCGTGAACAGGTATACGTCTTTCCCAGTCCGTGGGAGCTGTCGTACTACGGCGCTGAAGGGGTGCCGGATCCCGATCCGGAGACGATCGAGTGGGTGTTCATCCGCTACGACTCGTACCGCCAGTTCGACTACATCATCGAAGCGCTTCTCACATCCGGCGACTTCGAGATCGCCGCCGACGATCCCCCTTTCCAACTTCTCCACCGAACGTCAAGCGACTGATCCTCGTACTACGTAGGTGACGCGCGGATAGGTGTCGTCACGACAAGAACTGAGAGCTGAGAGCTGAGACCGGAAAGGAGCGTGTCCGGAAAGGATGCTCTCGAAATCCTGGTCCCTATCCGCTGATCCTCTACGTACTACGTAGCACGTACTACCTCTCGAACAGCGTGCTGTTCGAGAGCCCCCTCCCAGGCCTCGAACACAGCGAGCACGCGATCGGGGGCTTCGATCATCGGCACGTGTCCGACGTCCTCGAAAAGGGCGATGGTCCAGTCGGGACGTTGTCTTCCGATCCATCGTGCCGCCTGTGCGTGGACCAGTTCGTCTTCGATGCCGTGGATCACCAGGGTGGGTTGGGTAACTCGATGGATCAGTTTGGCGAATCGGCCCTTGCGGACGACGTACGGAGCGATCGAATTCGTGGCATCCACCAGCGCCGCTGTTGCCCATGGTTGTGTGCGGCGTAGTGCCGCGATCTCTGTCGCGTGTTCCCAAACACTTGGCGGCAGATCCTCAGGGTGCGCTGCCACGAAGGTGAGCGCTTCGACGACGCCTTCATCGACGCTGATCTGGTCTCGGAAGGTATCGATCAGCTTGCTTCCCAACCACGGAATCAGCGGAACGGAGAGCCGGGCCGCTGCAGGGAAGTTGACGGTTGTCCAGTCGAAGATCGGTGCAGCTGGATCGATGAGAAGCATGGAGTTCACTTGCTCCGGGTACAGCTCGGACGTGAGGATCGAGATCAGTCCACCCATGGAGTTACCGATGAGCATGGCGTTGCCGCCGAAGTGATCGATGACATCGCTCACGACCTGGGCATTCCGCTCGACCGTGGTACCACCTTCAAGGGGAGCCGTGTAGCCGAATCCCGAGAGGTCGGGGGCGACGACACGATGCGTCGCTGCGAGTGTCGGAGCTATCAGATTCCAGTTGTACGCCGACCCCTCGAGACCGTGGACACACACGATGAGAGGTCCGTCCCCGCCGTAATCGAGCAGGCTCACCGGGCCGTCGAGGTCGATCGTGTACCGCTCCATGGTTCAGCCAACCCCCAACCCGTCGAGCAGCTTCCCGGTGTCGTTCGGTGTGAACACACCCTGGAAGTAGAACCTGCTGATGCCCGCGTTCTCGAACTCGGCGAGCTGCTCATTGACCTGCTCATAGGTCCCGCGCGGCGTTTGTCGCTTCTCGTAGTGGGCCTCGAGCTTCTCGCGGCTGATCCCGGCGTCCTTGGCGTTCTCCTCCATCCGCTGCTCGAACTCCTTCTCGGTTGCGGCGGCGATGACCTGACCGCTGGATGAGAGCAGGATTGCGTCCGGATCACGGCCCGCAGCGACCGCTGCCTCACGGAATCGTTTGACGCGCTCGGCCAGATCGGGGCCGGGATAGACGTTGAACTCATCCGCGTAGCGGCCGGCGAGACGTGGGGTCTTGTGGGCACCGGTACCTCCCACGAGGAGGGGTACATTGCGTTCGGGTGACAGGGGGAAGGCCTCGAGCCTGTATCGCTCTCCTGTGAATCCGGGAAACCCGGGATCGAGCGCTGCGGTGAGATATGCGAGCGCCTCTTCGAGCAGTTCGAAGCGCTCAGACATCTCCGGGTAGTCGAAGCCGAACACCTCATGTTCGCGATCCATCCATCCGGTTCCGACACCGAGCGTGAATCGATCGTCGGACATCTCGGCCAAGGTCACGGCCATCTTCGCGAGAACAGCCGGGTGACGGAACGTGATGGGGGAGACGAGCATCACGAGATCGAGGTCGACCGTCTCGCGCGCGAGGCCCCCGAACTGTACGAAGGCATCCGGCGCCGGGGTCGTCTTGGCCTTCTCCTCGTCGAGAGCGAGCAGGTAGTGATCGGGCAGTGCGAGCGCAACGAGTTTCCGCTCGGTTGCGAAAGCGGCTGCCTCGAGCAGGAGTGGGTACGGTCCGGCAACCTGCAATGCGTAATCCATCGTGGTACCTCCTCGCATCAGCGTAGGCCTGTTGTCTTGCGTGTTGGCCGGACCTCTGGAATCTGTCGTCAACACCCAATAGGGTGGAGTCGGAAGGAAGGTGTCATGTCAGATTCGTACTTCAGCCCCAAGGTGTTCGCGTTCCTGAGAGAACTCGATGCCAACAACAACAAGGCATGGTGGGAGCAGAACAAGGACCGCTACATCGAGGTCATCCGTGAACCGGCCAAGGTGTTCATCGAAGATTTCGGTTCGCGTCTCCAGGCGATCTCAGACCATTTCATCGCCGATACGCGGACAAATGGAGGCTCCCTGATGCGTCCGTACAGGGACACTCGCTTCTCCCGTGACAAGACGCCCTACAAGCCGAACGTCGGCATCCAGTTCCGTCATGAGCAGGGGAAGGACGTGCACGCACCGGGGTTCTACATCCATCTTGAACCCGGAGCCTGCTTCGCCGGTATCGGTATGTGGAGACCGGAGGCAAAGGTTGCTCGGCAGATCAGGGAACACATCTACGAACACCCGGACGAATGGAAGAAGGCCACGAAGTACAAGCGGGTCACGGACGTGTGGGACATGATGTCGGACGACGACGATGCCCACCTCAAGCGAGTGCCCAAGGAGTTCGATCCGGACTTCGCCTATGCCGATGATCTTCGGCTCAAGACGTTCATCGCAGGCTCGAAGCTGACCCAGAAGGCCGTCACGTCACCAGACTTCGACGCAGAACTGGCGAAACGATTCAAGATCGGCACAGATCTCAACAGATTCCTCTGTGATTCGATCGGGCTGCCGTACTGAATCAGGTTTCAGGTCTCAGGTTTCAGGCCGGAACAGAGGCGACACGATGATGGCCAGTTCTGCTGATGCCCGATGCCCGATGCCCGACTCCCGTCCTACGCGAACTTTTCGGCGGCGAGGAGTGCGTACTTGGAGAATTCGAATTCCTGGTCCAGCGCCCACCGGAACGCAAGCCCATCGAGTGCGCCCAGGAGAAGCTCGGCCGACACAACGGCATCGTCGTCAGTCATTGACGAATCGGCTCGCTGCATGGCCTCACCGAATCGTTCGACCCTTCGGATGTGGTGCCGGAGGAACCGTCTCCGAGCTCCATTGCTCGATGACTCGCCCGTCAGAGCGGCCATGACGTACACCTTGGCCACCTTTGGCTTCTCCTCGAAGAATCGAATGTAGGCCGCGACCAGGTCATCGAGTGTGCCTGTGCCCTTCTGCTGCGGATCAGGATCGACGGCCTTGATCGACTCACGTACGACCCGGATGATTGCTTCTTCCTTCGAATCGAAGAGGTTGTAGAAGCTCCCGGATCGTACCTCTGCCCTGTCGCAGATCGCCTTGAGCGTTGCGGCTTCCATCCCGCCCTCAGCGAGCAGGCTTCTGGTCGCTTCGATGATGCGAGCTTCGGTCTGAATCCCTACCTGGTAGCGAGCCACGGATTCCTTTCGTTCTTTGTCATCGTAGCCGGAAATTGGCGAAATCTGGTCGGACGCCCAAACTTGGAGTGTATACTCAAATTGTGTCGTGAATCGGCAATGTCCGACTTCGATGCCACTCGTTCGCGTTGGTGGAGCCAAAGGGATAGATATGAGTCACTACAAGAGCAATCGCAGAGACGTCGAGTTCAACCTATTCGAGTACCTCAGGGTTGGGGACTACTACGGACAGGAACCGTTCGCTTCGTTCGATGAGGACACAGCGAAGGATGCCCTCCGCGAGGTTGAGCGTCTTGCAACCGAAGAGTTCGCCGAGAGCTTCGTCGATGCAGACCGCAATCCTCCAGAGCTCATCGACGGTGAGGTCAAGCTCCCGGATTCGGTGAAGGCGAGCCTCGACGCGTTGTATGACGGCGGTTGGCACATGCTCGGCCTCGGTGAGGATCTCGGAGGCTTCGGCGCTCCCGAGTCGTTGCGTCACGCGGCGAGCGAGTTCTTCCTCGGGGCGAATGCCTCGACCTTCCTCTTCGCCTCGGGAGGACTCATGGCTTCCGTCATCTCCTCACAGGCAACCCCTGAGCAGACAGAGAAGTGGGCCGTGCCGATGGTGGAGCGTCGCTGGGGAGGCACGATGGTGCTGACCGAGGCCGACGCTGGCTCCGATGTCGGAGCGGGCACTTCCAAGGCTGTCCACGTCGAAGGTGATGCCTACCACCTGGAAGGTGTGAAGCGGTTCATCACATCCGGTGAGAACGACTACTTCGAGAACATCATCCACCTTGTTCTGGCCCGACGTGAAGGCGGTGAGCCCGGGACGAGGGGCCTGTCGATGTTCATCGTTCCGAAATTCCTCGTCAACGAGGACGGATCACTCGGTGAACGCAACGGCATCTACACAACGAGCCTCGAGCACAAGATGGGCATCAAGGGTTCGACGACGTGTGAGTTGACGATGGGCATGAATGAGCCCTGCATCGGCTACCTCGTTGGTGAGAGCCACCAAGGCATCCGCCAGATGTTCAAGGTCATCGAGGATGCTCGCATGATGGTCGGCGTCAAGGCGGCGGCCACGCTCTCGACCGGATATCTGAATGCTCTCGAGTATGCGAAGGAACGCGTGCAGTCTGCCGATCTCGCCAAGTCGATGGACAAGACCGCACCGAAGGTCGAGATCATCCGTCATCCAGATGTTCGTCGGATGTTGATGATCCAGAAGGCATACGCGGAAGGACTCCGTGCGCTGTGGTTGTACACGGCCAAGACGCTCGACGACAAGGTGCTTCATCCGGAGGACGACTACTGGGCCAAGATCAACGATCTGCTGCTCCCAATGGTGAAGGGCTACTCGTCCGAGAAGTCCTACGAACTCCTCACGCTGTCGCTCCAGGTGTTCGGCGGCTCCGGGTACACGCAGGACTACCCAATCGAGCAGTACGCCCGGGATGCGAAGATCGATTCGCTCTACGAGGGCACGACGGCGATTCAGTCACTCGACCTGTTCTTCCGCAAGATCGCGAAGGATCAGGGGCAGACGCTCATGCGCTTCGCAGAAGGCATGATGGTGTACGTCAAGGGTGGGTCCGATGAATTCGCGGTCGAGCGCGAGGGTCTCGGCAAGGCGCTCGAAGCGGCACAGAACCACGTGGGAGCCCTCGTTGGGTACTCGATGGCCGCCATGGGGAATCCGTCCGAGATCTACAAGACCGGCCTGCACACCAACGCTCTTCTCCAGAGCCTGTCAGAGGTGACGATCGCATGGCTGCTCCTGGAGCACGCCGAGGTGGCTCGAGCAGCACTCCCGGATGCGACCGGGAGCGACGTTGCTTTCTATGAGGGCAAGATCGCCTCGGCTCGCTTCTTCATCAAGGATGTGCTGCCGAAGATCGAGATGCGCACTGCAGCGGCTCAGGTCGAAGACGGTTGGCTCATGGAGATGGACGACTCAGCGTTCTAGGCGAGCGAGGCTCGCGGTTGTCCCCCATTTCGGGGGGACGGGCGAGTCTTCGAGCCAGGGGGTGTGCGTGCCTGCGAGCCCCGTCTGGGGAATTGACCCGCCTGCGGAGCGTCTGATGCTTGGTCGCGTCGGAGTACGCTGATCGGATGACTACTCGGTACAACTCAATCCTTGCTCTCCGGGCCATCCGACAGTTCGAGGATCGTGTGATCGATCCTGCAGACCTCGATGCGGTCCTTGAGGCGGCTCGGTGGACAGGATCATCGAAGAATCGACAGAACTGGGCCTTCGTCGTGGTTGACGATCCTGACCAGAAGGATCGGCTCTGTGAGGCAGGTGATTTCATGGTGCCGGTCCAGAGTGCACCGGCTGCGATATGTCTCGTCCAGGAACCGGACGGCTATGAGTTCGACACCGGCCGACTCGCCCAGAACATCATGCTTGCAGCCGACGCCCTCGGCCTTGCCACATGTCCCGTGACGCTTCACCGTGAGGAGATTGCCGCCAGGGTGCTCGGACTGCCAGACGGCACTCGCTGCCGGTATGGAATCGCCATCGGCTATCCAGCCGATGGATCAGGAGCAACGAAGATGGGTGGCAGGAAGGCGATCGACGAACTCGTGCACCGGAATCGATACGGCGCCTAGCCGATCGCGAGTTTCTCAAATGCCGTGGCTGTGATCTCGTCGAGTGGGTAGAACAGCTCGACACGCAATTCACTCAGTGTGACCTCGGTGGTCGATTGGAAGCGCGCGAGTGCGGACACCATCGTGAGCATCGTGTCTCCCATGCGCACTCGCACCGGAATCGCTGGTGTCGTGGTTGTGCCCTGTGGCCGAGGGAGGTCTCCAACAAAGGCATGAGCGCGATCAACGAGGTCGGCGAGACGCTCGTCGCCTGCAGCTTCAGCGGCTTCACCTTCGAGTCTCGAGAGGATCACCGGCGCAACTTCTGAGAAATTCTCGATGACCTCGCGCAGTGAGCCTGGGGAGAGGAAGAGGTCGACGGCATTGACGGGTACTTCGGGTACGAAGTTACGCCCTGCGTCGTTAGCGCCGACGATGTCCCACCAGCGATTGATCACGAATGCCGGAAACGGCTCGTGCGATTCGAGGAGCCGAGCGATCATCACTCTGAAGGGTGCCAACGCAACATCATCCAGATGTCGTTCCGGGTACACGGCATCAAACCCAGCTGCCCTGAGGAGTTCGTTGTGATCTCGCAGCGGTAGGTCGAGACCGGTAGCGAGACGACTCACCATCTCCCGGCTCGGCCGCGATCGGCCGGTCTCGAGAAAACTGAGGTGTCTCGGTGTAGTCCCCACCCTGCTGCTCAGATCGAGTTGGCTGACGGACCGCAGATGACGCCACTGTTTCAGTCGTCTCCCGAAGGGTGTCGTTGCTGTTGTCATACCTGCATTATCGGTGTCAGATCAGATCTAGACACTTCCCTATCAGGGAATTGCTTCGATTCCCTCAGGCGGGTCTACTGAGCCGGAACAGGAGGTATACATGACCGATTTCTGGAGACGATGGCTGACGGTAGCGAGCGCGGCTACGGAGGCAACCGGTTTGCTGCTCGTGTTAGCCGCTCTCGTCGGACCGCCAGCGGTGCTCTTCGACTTCCTCTACTACCCGGGAGAGGCCGATGTTGTGTCAGCGGACACGCTGGCGTTCACGCTCGGGGTCACGGGTGCAGTTACGGCCGGGTGGGGAGCGACCATGGCATTTGCCTTCCACCGATCGGACAACGCCCTGGCACTCTCGGTTTCTCGAGCACTCGTACCCGGACTCGCGATCTGGTTCGTGCTTGACGGAGTCGTGTCTGTCTCCACTGGTGCGACCTTGAATCTGATCGGGAACACCGTCCTTCTGAGTCTGTTCATCCCACCACTGGTCGCCTCACGCCATGAACTGATCGGTCAGCGCGCCTGATCCAGAGCGGGTAGGCCGTCGAGGGGTCCTGATCCATCCCTGAACGAGGAACGCGCCAGCGATGGATTCGTCTTCCGGGATGTCCGGTCCAGTGCTTCTAGATGACTACCGTCACCGCGGATGAATGCGCCGCAACACTTCGACAGGTCGCTGTGATGGCTCGCATCGCTGTGTTCGACTCGGGCATCGGAGGTACGACGGTGCTCGATCGAATCAGGGAGCGGGCTCCGTGGGCCGACCTCATCTACGTGGCTGACCACGCCTTCGGCCCCTACGGCGAGCGGAGCCTCGAACAAGTCAGAGTGAGAACGGAGCGCCTAGCCGGGTATCTCGACACCGCTGGCGTAGGGGAGGTCGTCATCGCCTGCAACTCGGCCTCTGCAGCGGCGCTTCACTACCTGCGAAGCGCACTGCCATGGGTGCACTTCGTAGGCATGGAACCTGCAGTCAAGCCTGCGACAGAGCTGACCCGTGGCGGCACCGTCGGCGTCCTGGCGACCGGAGCGACGTTCCAGGGAGAGCTGTTTCGGAGCCTCGTCGGCAAGTATGCAGGCGATGTGGAGATCGTCGAGCAGGCCTGTCCCGGACTCGCTGCCGCAATCGAGAAGGGCAGACCAGTTGACGGGCTGCTGAGCGAGTTCCTCACTCCGGTGGTCGACGCCGGCGCTGACGTCGTTGTCCTCGGATGCACGCACTATCCGCTGATCCGTGACGAGATCGAGGCTCGATTGCCCGACGGTGTTGTCGTAGTGGATCCGGCCGATGCGGTGGCCAAGCAGGTGGTCAGTGTCGCTCACGATGCAGGTATCGACCTCAAGGGGACCGGCAGTACGCGGTACTGGACCACGGCTCTCGACACCGATCGGGGCGATGACCGGTACTGGGAGACGATCGACATTCCCATCGAGGCTGTGACAGCGATCCGCGTCGGGGGGACCACGATCTCGGCGGTGGAAGGCGACATCACATCGATGCCGGTTGAGGCGATCGTAAATGCCGCGAACGAGCATCTTGCCCATGGTGGAGGAGTGGCTCTTGCGATTGCACGGGCCGGAGGAGACACGATCAACGAGGAATCGAGCGCATGGATCGATGAGCACGGTCCGCTGCATCCGGGTGTTGCTGCTCTCACGTCAGCCGGGTCCATGCCATCGGCGTACGTCATTCACGTTGCGGGTCCGATCTATCGGGAGGATCAGGACAACGAGGGTCTGCTCGCAACCGCAGTATTCGCAGCGCTCGAGACGGCGGAGGAGATCGATGCTCTGTCGGTGGCCATGCCGGCGATCTCTGCCGGTATCTATGGCTTTCCGCCGGACGAGGCGACGCTCATCATCGGTGAGACCGCTGCGGAGCATGCCGACATGGAGGAGTCGACTATTGGGTCGGTGAGGCTTGTGGGATTCGACGGAGCAATGGCGTCGAGGTTCAGTGCGGCGCTTGCGTCAATGCTCGTGGATGGGTAGCGATGGCCAGAGAGTCGCCAACCACGTTGTCAGGGGAACGGCAGCGACGATGCCCAACGTCCCGACGAGGGTGCGTGTCACCTCGACAGCGACCACCTCGCTGTTGAGCACGGTGCCGAGTGACTGCTGCGCAAGCACGAAGAGGATCGTGAGTGGGAGCGCTGCGCCCAGATAGGCGAGCACGAGGGTGTTGACGATCGAGCCGACGTGCGCTCGCCCGATAGCCATGCCTCTGCCCAACAGCTCGTGTGTCGAGATGTCCGGTGCTGCAGATCGGAGCTGAGCGATTGCTGAGGATTGCGTCACCGTGATGTCGTCGAGAGCACCTGCAGCGCCAATGACGATCCCGGCAAGCAGCAGGCCTTGCACATCGATGCCATCCAACAGGACGAGCAGCATCGACTCCTCCGAGGCGAATCCTGTGAATTGAGCGATTCGGACCGAGAGTGCTGAAAGCAAAGTCGTGAGTGTGAGCGCCCCAACTGTTCCCAGGAGGGCGATCGTCGTCGTGCGCGACAGGCCGTGGGATACGTAAAGGGCAACATAGGCCACAGCGGAGGCGCCCACGAGAGCTACCGGACCCGGGCGATGTCCGCTGAGGAGCGAGGGGATGAGCCAGTACAACACGACCACGAGCGTCAAGCCCAAGCCCACCAGCGCGGCGACGCCTCTCCACCTTCCTAGAGCGATGACCCCGGCAGCGAAGAGCAACACCAATACGTACAGGAAGGATCGGCGCTGGAAGTCGGCGAACTGGTAGGAGGTCCTGAGCGACGCCGGCGTGACGGCTACTGCAACGCCATCGGAGTCGAAAGTCGTGTGCACATGATCGCCAACGGCGAGGTCGACCTCTTGACCGGAGAAGAGCTCGACAGTCTCGGTCGAGCCGCTGCCGTTGCCCGAAGCGACGAAGACAGACGCGACGGCACAAGTCGCGTCTGGATCGTACGTGCATGGTTGAGCGACGAGATCCGTGATCTCCCCGTTCGGGGGCAGGTAAGACAGGATCACCCTGTCACCAACCTCAACTATCGGAGTCACACTCCCCGCGGTGAACTCCTGGGCGTAGGGGAGTCCGGCATCCGGTCCGGACGTGATCTCGAATATGACGAGAGCGCACGAATCGTCGATCGCGCCGAGGCAGGAGAAATCGGTGACTTCGGTGGCGACAGCCTCGTGAAACTGTCGAGGGATGCCGAGCACGCTGATCTGATTGATCGCCTGCTCGACGGACAGAGAGGAAGGCCAAAACAGGAAGATGCCTACGGCAACGAGGAGAGCGATGCCTGCAGCCAGGGACTCGGGAACGCCCCACCGCCAGGTGGTCGGCTCATTTGGGTCTGGGGCAAAGGCGGCCCAGTCGGCGTCGTCTGGATGCGTCACGGGGTGCACCATAGGTCTCGGGTGCGCGTCTGCGATAACCTCCACCGTATGACGCATCCAACCGTAGCGATTCTCGGCGCCGGGTCGATGGGTGAGATCTTCGCCCGTGGTCTGCTTCGCGCCGGATGGGAACCCCAGGATCTGAGCCTTGCCGTTCGCAGGGCGGAACGTGCCCGCGAGCTCGAATTCACGACAGGTGCGATGACCACCCGAGTGTTGAACGAAGCCGTCGAGGGCAGAGAGGTCCTCATCGTTGCTGTGAAACCGAAGGACGTTCCAATCGTCCTTGACGAGATCGCTGAAGCCGTGACCCCATCTCAGATTGTCGTCTCGATCGCCGCGGGTGTTCCCTTGGCTGTGTTCGAGGAATCTCTACCGAACGTGCCTGTGGTGCGCGCCATGCCGAACACGCCTTCGGCAGCCGATCTCGGCATGACGGCCTACACGGTTGGCTCATCCGTCGACGACGACCACACCGATCTTGCCCGCAGCGTCCTCGCCGCTGTCGGCGAGACGATCGAGGTCTCAGAGGATCTCCTGGATGCGGTTACTGCTGTGTCGGGAACCGGACCAGCGTATGTCTTCCTCATGGCTGAGGCGCTGATCGAAGCAGCGATTCGTGAGGGGCTGCCACATCATGCCGCTGAGAAGCTGGTCCACCAGACCGTTCGGGGAGCTGGAGAACTACTTGCTACGTCCGACAAGTCAGCATTCAGGCTCAGGGGCGAGGTGACGTCGCCGGGAGGTACAACCGCTGCTGCGATGCATGTTCTCGAGGACGGCGGCTTCCGGGCCCTGCTTGAGAACGCGGTGCGTTCAGCGGCGAACCGCTCCAGAGAACTCGGGAAGCGGGCCTCCGAGTGATGCTCCGTTCGGCGGTACTCGCTGTGACGGAGCGCTCTGCAATGAGGAAGCTCGTCGCGGACACATCGGCAGGTCTCGCTGTTGCGAAGCGCTTCGTCGCGGGCGATACGCTTTCTGAGGCTGTGGAAGTAGCCAAGGAGCTCAACGCTCAGGGAATGTCCGTATCCCTCGATCACCTGGGCGAGCATGTTGCCAACATCGAGGAGGCGACCGCGGCCAAGGACGACTACCTCGCTTGTGCCGCGCAGATCGCCGAACACGGACTCGACGCCAATATCTCCATCAAGCTGACCCAGCTCGGTATGGGACTGGACAACGATGTGGCTGCCAGTCATCTCGATGCAATCGCCGAGGCCGCGAACAGGGCTGGTACCACGGTGACCATCGACATGGAGGAATCCGAGCACACCGAGGCAACGATCGATCTCTACGAGGCAGCACAACGCAAACATGGGAATCTCGGGATTGCGGTGCAGTCGTATCTGCGCCGGACCGCAGGAGATCTCGACCGCATCATCCCGCTGGGCGGGCACATCAGGTTGTGCAAGGGTGCCTACGCCGAGCCAGCGGACGTGGCGTTCCAGGGTGGCGAGGTGGATGAGTCGTTCGATGACCTCGGTCACGTTCTCATGGAGTCATCCGGAGCGAAGCCGGCAATAGCGAGCCACGATGACGTTCGGCTGGCGAAGGTTCTTGCGGCGGCCAAGGATCGGATGGAACCGTGGGAGTTCCAGATGCTCTACGGCGTGCGCCGAGATCGACAAGCCGAACTGGTCGCGATGGGTCACGAGATGCGGATCTATGTTCCCTACGGCGAAGCGTGGTACCCATACCTGACGAGGCGCCTCGCAGAGCGTCCCGCGAACCTCATCTTCTTCGCAAGGGCGCTCATCAGCGGGTGATCCACCTGCACATATGAGCAGGTGTTCATCTAGCGGCTCTTGATGGATGCACAGCATCATGAGCACAACCCACCAATCGCAATCCATCGCGTTCATCCTGCCTCGCGCATTCTCTCTTGACCGCCGGGCCACCCGCGTTCTCATGGACGTAGCTCCTGAGAGAGACGACGTTGACCAGATGTAGGAGAGCATGCTGGCTCTTCTGGATGTCGTAGCGACTGCGATCAGATCACAAACACATTGCCGGGGATTTAAGGATTCCTTTAGGCCTCAGGTGCATCCTTGAGAGATCAGGGTCAAGGAGGTGGAACTGATCGCATGAGGCGATGAAGAGCATCCGGCTCACGGATTGCTCGCAAGCGATTCTCCCGCGGTACGAACGCTCTGGAAGCCAAGGGGAGTCGTGTGAGATAGAGAAAGAGGTTCACATGAGAAAGAGGATCGTTCTTTTCGCTGCGGTGCTGCTACTCGTGGTGGTCGGATGCTCGTCGAGTGACCCGACCATGTCCGAGGAGTACTCAAGGCTCGAAGGAGACCTCGCTGAATCTGAGATCCAACTTGCCGAGGTCACCGCCGAGCGCGATGCCTTGGTGGAGGATGCGGAGACCGCAGCGGCTCCCGTGGATGTTGCGGCGGTGACGGCCGCTTGGGGCGAGGCAGTCAATCGCGGAGATGGTTCTGTCGTCGGTCTGTATACATCGGGTGGCTACCACTTGTACGGAAACGCCGTCATCGGTCGCGATGACATTGCTGGTCATCTGGAGAATCCATCGGAGACCCACGAGTGGATCTCCGAACCCTTTGTCCTTATCGATGAAGACGGTAGGTACGTCGTTGCTCGCGGAGCGCGCACCACGGGTCCGGGCATCACCCTCACATCGTCGGTCACCTTCGAGATAGTGGAGCTGTCGGACGGTGAGCTCCTGATCAAGCAGTCGGCTTGGCTGTGGGCACGCCGTTGATGTGGCGGCAGCGACTAGGCCTCGGACTGGACAACTGCAATCATCTACATGCGCCTAGCGCTTAACGCTCGGCAACCTGATTTAGAATCATTCTCAAACTGCGTGAGGAGATCAGGTGACGACTACCGAGACCAAGCCGGATGAGGCGAAGAGCGGGTTCACGGCTTCGAAGATCCTTGGAGCAGTTGCCGTCCTCTCCGTCTTCGGAACGCTCGCTCTGTGGTGGCTTGGTTCGTTGCCCGAAGAACCCCATGTCGAGGTTGGTCGTGAGATCTTCGGAAACATCCCGTCTCTTCTGGTCGCGATGTTCTACATCATGGCTGCGACATTCCTTGGTTTATCCATCGGCCTCTTCGCCCAACGTGCGAAGAATTGGGAGCGGGGAAGTTCGGAATCACGGACCGGAGATCTGAAGCGACGTCTCCACCGATTCCGCGAGGGCGTGTCCATGAAGACGGTCATGGAGGATCCGGCCGCAGGACTCATGCACGCGATGATCTACTACGGGTTCATCGTGTTGTTCATCGGCACCGTCATCCTCGAGATCGATCACCTCGCCCCGACCGCGATCAAGTTCCTCCACGGTGCCTTCTACCAGTGGTACTCCCTCGTTCTGGATCTTGCAGCATTGGTGTTCCTTGCGGGTGTCGCCTGGGCCGCTATCCGGCGCTACGCGACGCCACCGGCGCGCATCAAGTCCAAGACGCGACCTGAGGACGCATGGATACTTCTGCTCCTTGCCACCATTGGGGTAACAGGTCTTCTCACTGAGGCTGCTCGTATCTCGCTGGCAGGTCAGCCTGCCTTTGAGCAATGGTCATTTGTCGGATACCCGCTGTCGAGCCTCATCGCCGCTTCTTCCGCCAGTGGCTTCCATCAGATCATGTGGAGTGCTCACGCCGTAGCGTTCTTCCTGTTCCTTGTCGTGCTGCCGACCACGAAGCTCCGGCACATGGTCACCTCCCCGGCGAACCTCGCCCTCCAGCCGAGGGAACGTCCGAAGGGTGCGATGCGCGAGATGCCGAACCTCATGGAGGCCACGGACATCGAATCGGTCGGAGCTTCCACCGTGGCGGAGTTCACTTGGAAGCAGTTGCTCGACACGGACGCCTGCACAATCTGTGGTCGCTGTACCGCCGTGTGCCCCGCAAACCAAACCGGTAAACCACTGGATCCGCGCGAGATCGTTCTCAAGCTCGGCACGGTTGCCTCCCAAACAGCGACACCGCCCCAATCACCACCCGTTGGCGTCGACGCGGGGATCACCGTGACATCAGACAACGTCTTCGAATTGATCACTCCTGAGGAACTGTGGAGTTGCACAACCTGCCGTGCGTGTGACGAGGCGTGTCCCGCAGGGATCGAGATCGTCGACAAGATCCTCGACATGCGTCGCTACCTCTCCCTGATGGAGGCCGAGTTCCCATCCGAGCTTGGCAAGGCGTACGTATCGATGGAGAACAGCTCCAACCCGTACGGCATGGATCAGAACACACGTGGCGACTGGACGGATCAACTCGACTTCGAGGTGAAGCGTCTCGGGGAGCCGGGTGTGACAGCCGAGTACCTCATGTGGGTCGGCTGTGCTGGGAGCTATGACGATCGCAACCGGAGCGTCACGGTGTCGACGGCTCGGCTCCTCCACAAGGCGGGCATCGATTTCGCCATCCTTGGATCGAAGGAGCTATGTACGGGCGATCCGGCACGGCGTACCGGCAACGAGTACGTCTTCCAAGGTTTGGCGCTCCAGAACATCGAGACGCTGAACGACCTTGGCGTCGACAAGATCATCACGCAGTGCCCGCACTGCTTCAACACGCTCGGCAACGAGTATCCGCAGTTCGGCGGTGAGTATGAGGTCATCCATCACTCGGAGATGCTCAGCACGCTCGTCGAGGACGGACGTTTGGTGCCTACGTCGAACGGCGAGGAGATCGTCTTCCACGATCCCTGCTATCTCGGACGCCACAACGACACCTTTCTTGCCCCACGAACCGTCGTGGATGCGGCCGGAATCCGTGTCGAGATGCCACGCAACGGAACAGAGTCGTTCTGCTGCGGTGCGGGTGGTGGCAAGTTCTGGTTCGAGGAGCAGGAAGGCAAGAAGATCAACATCGAGCGGACGGAGGAAGCGGTGGCCACCGACGCGGAAGTCATCGCCACCGCCTGCCCCTTCTGCTACGTCATGATGGACGACGGGATCAAGGACATCGGCGCTGATGAATCGGTCGTGGTCAAGGACATTGCCATGCTCCTCGACGACCGCACCTGACCCCCCCCACGGTTCTTGCGTAACTGGTAGCCGCACGTGCGGCTACCAGTTACGCAAGAACGGCAAAAGGGGGAAGGCGGCGTAACCTCTTCGTATGCGACGACTCATCCCCCTTCTCGTGGTCCTGACCCTCTTCTCCGCCGCCTGCACGCCAGACTCGGGCGATGGCACGACGACCACGACGGTTGCCGTCCCGGATACGACCACGACCACGGTTGCTGACGATGGCGTACTCGATCCGGATGGGTTCTATGTCAACCTCATCTGGCATCAGCACCAGCCGCTGTATCCCAAGGATGCCAACGGTGTCGTGACACGTCCGTGGGTGCGCGTCCACGCCACCAAGGACTACTACGACATGGCTGCGATGGTCGGGGATTACCCGGATCTCCGGCTCACGATCAACCTCACACCGGTACTGCTGCTCCAACTCGAAGACATCGTGAACGGTGCGAAGGACTCCTATTGGGTGCACACGGAGATTCCTGCTGACGCCTTGAACCCGACCGAAGCAGCGTTCATCCAGGACCGCTTCTTCGATGTGAACCCCGGCATTATCGACCGCTTCCCGAGATTCCGCGAGCTACGAGACATCAGGGACGCAGGAGGCACCTACTCCGTCGAGGAGATGCGCGACCTGCAACTGCTCTTCAACCTCGCCTGGACCGACCCGGATTTCCTTGCCGAGGATCCGCTGCGATCGATCGTTGAGAAGGGACGTGACTTCACCGAGGAGGACAAGAAGATTGTTCTCGACACGCATCTCGAGATAGTTGCCTCAGTGGTCGACATCCACCGCGAGCTGTGGGACGCCGGTTCGATCGAGGTGGCGACGACGCCGCTTGCCCATCCGATCCTTCCGCTGATCGGCAACACGGATCAAGCGCTGGTAGGCGACCCGACAGCGCTCATGCCCAAAGACCGATTCTCGGAAATGGGCGATGCGGTCGAACATGTGGTTCGTGGCCTCGACGAGGCGGAACGGATCATCGGACGACGCCCCGTCGGCATGTGGCCGGGCGAGGGATCGGTCAGTCAACTTGTCACTCCGATCTGGGCCGGCCAAGGCGTCGAATGGATCGCCACAGGGGAACACGTTCTGGGCGAGACGCTCGACATGGGGTCGTTCACCCGCGACGCCAATGGCACGGTCGCAGAGGCTGATGTGCTGTACGCGCTCTATGCGGCGCAGCATTCCAGGCAGCCTCAGCTTCCGATCTTCTTCAGGGACGTAGAACTCGCCGACCGGATCGGTTTCGAATACTCAGGTTCAACCGGCGGTGCGGCCGCTGATGACTTCATGGGCAGATTGGCGAACATCAAGGAGCAGATGGACAGCTTGGGCGTCGAGGGTCCCAGGGTCGTGACCATCGTCGTTGACGGTGAGAACGCATGGGAGCACTACCCGAATGATGGCAAGGAGTTCCTTGACGCGCTGTACACGCGTCTCACCACGACCGACTGGGTGAAGACCGTGACGCCGAGTCAGCTCCTTGCAGCGTTTCCCGATGCCTTCCAGCCACTGCCGGATGTCTTCCCTGCCTCGTGGTTCCAACCCAACTTCGCCACCTGGATAGGTGAAGCCGAAGAGGCGATGGCGTGGGACTATCTGTATCGGGCACGCCGCGATCTCAAGGAGGCTGAGCAGGGTGGCACCGATGTCACCGAGGCCTTCGAGTTGATGCTCTTTGCTGAGGGATCTGACTGGTTCTGGTGGTACGGGTCGGATCAGGAATCCGGTGACGATGGCTACTTCGACGCCGCGTAT
>JBDLJV010000008.1:0-27989 GCA_039714175.1 Actinomycetota bacterium | reverse complement strand
ACGGGACCGACCGAACGTGCGATACCAACCGACACCGGCAAGGACGAACGCGACGGCTCCGATGATCGGGATGATCCCCATCTGGGTGAGGAGCGCCAGCGCAGCGACGATTCCGAAGACCTGCGGAACTGGATACAGCGGCGATCGGAATTCCGGCTTGTACCAGTCGAGTTGACTCTCTCGGAACGCTATCAAAGCAAGATTCACGAGGGCGAAAACAAGAAGCTGGAAGGCCGAAGCGAGCTTCGCGAGTTCGATCAGCGGGACAAGAAGAACGAGCGTCAAGAGGACCGCTCCCGTCACAAGAATCCCTGCGGTAGGAACGCCCGAGCGCTTGCCCACAACGCCAAGGAACGGCGGAGCCAGCGCGTTCCGAGCCATCGCGAACGGATAGCGCGCCGATGCAATGATCCCGGCATTGGCCATCGATACGAGCGCGATCACCGCTACGCCGGAGACAATTGCCACGCCGGCGGTGCCAAGGAAGTGGCTGGCGGACAACGTCATCGGTGTCTCGGTATGAATGAGTTCACCAGCCGGGGAGGTCCCAACGATCACAGCAACGATCGCCGGATAGAGAAGCATCATGAATCCGACCGACACAAGCATTCCGGTGGGAATGTTGCGACCCGGGTTTCTGACCTCACCAGCGATCGACGCGACCTTTGTTACACCGGCATAGGACACGAACACGACGGCGGCTGCCGACATGAGCCCCTTCATTCCGTGCGTCGTGAACGGCTCGAAGGCTGTGGGATCGACGGCCGGTGATCCAAGCGCTACAAATCCGATGAGAACAAGGATCACGCCCGTAACAAGTGTTACCTGAAACCGAGCGGTCTGTTTGATTCCGACAAGATTGATCGCGATGAGCACAAGACCGAGGAGCGCAGCGACCGGGCGCTCCGGATGGTCGACGAAGTATTCGAGGTAGGCCGACAGGCCGACCAGAGCAAACGCTGCCTTGAACACGAGCGAGAACCACACGCCGAAACCCGAGATCGTTCCCATGAGCGGACCCATCGCTCGGTCGATATAGAGGTACGTGCCACCAGCTTCCGGCATCGCGGTTGCCATCTCAGCCTTCGACAGTGCAGCAGGAACGACGACAAGCCCAGCAAGGAAGAATGCCAATACAACCGATGGGCCAGCGATTTTGAATGCGAGCCCGGGGAGAACGAAGATGCCCGATCCGATCATCGCTCCGATCGAGATCGTCAGGACGGAATACAGACCAAGGGACCGACGCAGGGCGACGGCCGGTTCGGGCGAGAGATCGGAGTCATGCTTCGGCAACGTGAGCAGAAAGCTAGTGGTCTGTCGGTTGTCGGTCATCGGTTGTCGGTTGTCGGTACCGGAAACCATCAACTCTCTCGAAAGCAACCCGTGCAACCGGTTACCCTCCGACAATGGAAGTCATCAGATGGCACCACAAGCCCGCACTGCGCAATCCGGTAGCGATCATCGCGTTCGGTGGTTGGAATGACGCCTGCGACGTTGCCTCAACATCAGCCGACTTCATCATCGATGCCCACGAGCAGGCAGAGGTCTTCGCCGAGGTCGAACCCGACGCGTTCTACGACTTCCAGCAACAGCGACCAACGATCACCATCAACGACGGCGTAGCCAAGTCATTGCGGTGGCCGACGCTCCGGTTCACCGCTCTGAACCGTCCGAACGATGGCCGTGATCTCGTGATCGTGTCCGGTCCTGAGCCGAACTTCCACTGGAAAACCCTTGCCCGCAGCATCGCTGAGGTGCTCTCCGAGGCGGGCGTGGAAGAGGTGCTTCTGGCCGGTGCCTACGTTGGAGCTGTGAGCCATCGTGATCCTGTCCGACTATCCGGTGTGGGATCAGACACTGTCAGCATCATCCGCTGTGGACTCGATTCAACGAGCTACGAGGGCCCAACCGGCATGGTTGGTGTCGTCCAAGGCGCATGCAAGGAGTCGGGCATCCGTTCCCTCAGCATGTGGGCGGCAACGCCTCCCTACCTTGGAGGCAACCCGTATCCAAAGGCTGTTCTCACACTCATCGAGAAAATCTCGGACATCACGAATCTTCACATCGACACCGCTGAGCTGATCACCGTCGACGCTGAGTACACGCAGAAAGTGGACGATGCACTCGAGGATGCCGGATCAGATGTGTCCGAGTTCCTCGAGGAACTCGAGCGATACGACGAGCCCCTCCTCGGATCACTATTCGACCCTCGTCGTGAACCCGAGGAGCGGACCATCGCAGGACTCGATCCTGAACGGACGGACGCCCTCGTGGACGAGATCGTTGAGTTTCTGGAAGGCAACGGATAGTCATCCCGATGTCACAGTTCGAGCTGCTCAAGTGGGTCCACCTCCTGGCTGCAGCGATCTGGACCGGTGGCATGATCGTGCTCGCAGTCCTCGTCGGTGTGGCCCGCACGGCAAAGACGGATATCGAGGTCCTGCGGCTCCTCGCCAGGAGCTTCGGCTGGATCTCGTGGGCAGCGATGGCGGTCGCCCTCGTAACCGGATTCCTGAACTACTCGACTCTCGAACTGGCCTGGTCCCAGTTCACGCTCAAGGGTTCCCTCATTGCACTCTCGATCGCCCTCACCGTGTGGCATCAGGTGACGGCGAAGCGCACTTCGCCGGCTGTTCGGGGTCTCGGGCAGGCCGTGATCCTGGTCCTGGCCATCGGAATCTTCGGAGCTGCCGTCGTACTGGTCTGACGGATCAGGTCTGAGCCCCCAGCACGCTCACCAATCGGGCTATGTCGGCGTCGGTCGTGTGCAGGTGAGGCGAGATCCGTACCGAATCGCCGCGTATGCTTACGGACACGTGAGCATCAGAGAGGCGACCAGCGAACCCGCTCGGTAGACCGTCTGGATGGCGGATGCCGATGAGATGCGGTGATCGTTGGCTCTCTGGAGCAACAGCCCACCCGAGTTCTCTGACGCGCTCTGCTATCTCTGCGGTCTTGTGTCGCAATGTGCTCGCGATCTCATCGACCCCCCAGGTCGTGATCTGATCGATCGCGGCGTTCGCCATTGCCACACCAATGAAGTTGGACCTCTCACCCATGTCGAATCTCCGGGCACCTGCCTCATATGCATCCGCGTAGTCGACCAGGCCAGCGAAGTCATCGGCGTCCTCGCGGGTCGCCCAACCCTCCTCCAACGGCCTGCCAATGCGGTGCTCTTCGGACACCCACAGGTATCCGAGTCCGTAGAAGCCGAGTTGCCACTTGTAGCCAACGGTTGCGACGAAGTCAGGACGGATGGCTCTGACGTCGAGCGGCATTGCGCCGAAGGACTGACTTGCATCGACGACGAGTGCTGCACCGACACTCCGGGCCGCTTCCCCCACACGAATCAGATCGACGTAGCTGCCATCGGTCCAGTGACAGTTGGGAACGGCCACGACGGCGGTGCGATCATCGATCGCGTTCACGAGACCGTCCGTCCAGCCCTCGGATGACCTTCCGACCGTGACGATCCTCCCACCTTCCTCAGCGACCTTCCTGCGCCACGGATAGACGTTTGAGGGGAACTGCTCAGCAAGCACAACGACAGTGCGGCCGTCTCCCACTGTCAGGTTCGCAGCAGCGACGCCGATCCCGTACGAGATTCCCGGGATCAGGGCGACGCCGTCTGCATCACCACCGAACAGCTTCCCAACCGCTGAGCGGAGATATTCGACGGGCTCGAAGAAATGGGAGGGTCCGACATGCCACGGAGTTCCTGTGAGTCCTATCGCATCCTCGCCAGCCGCGGCGACAGCTTTCAGCCTCGGACCGAAGAAGGCTGCATTCAGATAGGCGACATCGTCGGGAACGTCAAAGAGGTGCCTCTGGTCGGTCAACATCCTCAGATGCTATCCGTCGGCGATCGTGTCACCGTACGGGAGATCCGACATCACGTCCGCCAGGCTGGTGGCAGAGAGCTTGCCTAGAAGGAGCTCACGGGCCTCAACCCAGGCGTGGTGCAGTGCGCAGAATTCGGTCGTCGGGCACGGGGTGCCCTGCAGAACACACTGTCCATCGACAGTGGCTCCTTCGACGGCCTCCACGACGTCGAGCACCGACAATGCGTCGAGGTCGGCCACGAGTTCGTGGCCCCCTTTCGGACCCGGGTAAGAGACGACCCACCCAGCCCTGACGAGTGGGGCCATGACCTGGGGAGCGAATTGCGGTGTGGCACCGATGGCCTCTGCGAGCTTCGCCGCGCGCACGGGACCATCCTCAGACGACAATTCGATGATCGCTCGAATGGCGAGATCAGTCTTTCGCGTAATCTCTAGTCTCATAGTCCATAACTAAGTATTCGAACCAACTGTAGCGCCGCCCGGAACTTGACGTGCCCCCCCAAAGCCAGAAGCCCCCTTACCGGGGGCTTCTGGTTCAGTGCTCTACTTCTTGCGCTTGTGACGATTCGCCTTGAGCCGCTTGCGGTACTTGTGCTTGCTCATCTTCTTGCGACGCTTCTTGACTACAGAACCCATGCAGGTGATCCTCGTTTGCAAATCGGGGTGTGGGAGCGCGGATGCACCGTTCACCGGGTCGCGCCAGATGGCAAGCATAGGCGGATTCACGCCTTTCTGACCGTTCGAATTGTCGGACCCATCACTATCATGACGCGATGCACCCAATCATTGGCATCACCGCTCGCCCCCAGAACGTCCCTTCGGCGGGCAACGAAGTGCTCGGGTACCTCGCTACTCACACCTACACCGACTCCGTTCTGCGTGGCGGAGGCATCCCCGTCCTGCTGCCGTGCGTGGAGAACGCTCTCATCGACCGTGTGCTCGATCGTGTGGACGGGATCCTGCTCACCGGTGGCGGCGACATCGCACCGGAACGCTACGGAGCCGAACGGGATCCCGCTGTCCGCATGGTCAATCACGAGCGTGACGAGTTCGAACTCGCGCTGGTCCGCAAGGCATACGAGCGCAAGATGCCGGTCATGGCCATCTGCCGCGGCAACCAGGTCGTGAACGTCGCCTTCGGTGGAACACTGATCCAGGATCTGCCGAGCCACGCCGGCGCACACGGCCACGACATTGTCGGCGAAGGCGCCTACGAACCGCACTCGGAAGCGCTCATTGAGGACGATTCGTGGATCGCCACGATCGTCGGTAGCGGCCTGCGTGGGATCAACTCGATCCACCATCAAGCAGTCGAGAACGTCGGAGAAGGCCTCCGGGTTGTCGCGTCGGCTCCCGACGGGACCGTCGAAGCGCTTGAGCACGTCGATCCTGATTGGGATCTGCTCTCGGTCCAGTGGCATCCCGAATACCTCGGTGTCCGGGATCACGGTGACTCCCACGACTTGTTCACCGCGTTCGTGGAGTCCGCTGCCAAGTACGCGGCAAACGCGTAGCTGTCATGATGGCGGCCACCGTCCTGTTCGTCTGCACCGGGAACATCTGCCGCTCCGCGTTCGCCGAAGCAGCTGCCCGCTCGCTCTTCCCGGAATCCGGTCTGCGCTTCACCAGCGCGGGTACGCACGCCATCGACGGTGATCGGGCCTCCGACCACATGCAGACGGTCGCGGCCGAATACGACCTCAACCTCTCTGATCACAGGGCAACCCTGCTCGATACCGTCCCCAGACCTGACTACGTCTTCGGGATGGAGCACCATCACCTCGTCGTGGCAAGGGACCGATTCCCCAATGTTCCAGCGTCACACATCCACCTGCTTGATCACCCCGTGGCAATCAGCGACCCATACGGCAAGGATCTCGCCAGCTACCGGCGCACGGCGGACCAGATACTCCAGGCGCTCTCGACGATCGACCCCACAGACCTCAGATAAGGCCGTCGTAGTCGACCTTCAGAGCCAGCACTTCACCATGGTGGCCGAGGACTCCGCCCATTGCTCCGATCACGCGACCGCGGCTCTCCTTCGTCGTGAAAGCTATGACGGTCGGCCCCGCCCCGGACCAGCAGGCGTGCGCAGCACCGCCGGCACGAGCAGCGTCCATGAGCTCACCGGAGACCGGGGACAGTTCGGCTCGTGGGACCTCATGGATCTCATCACCACCAGCGTGACCCAAAGCGTCAGTGTCTCCATCGATCAATCCAGCCAGGAGAAAGGACAGTCTGTTGATGGTGCGTGACGCAACCGGCAGCGAGACCGACTCGGGGAGTGCCTTGCGGGCGTCAACAGTCTTGAGTTTCGCATCCGGGATTCCTACGACGATCTGAAGCGAATCGTGGAGTTCCATCTTCTTCACACCGGTTGAGGAGGCAGCCACGAGACCCCCGAACACGGATGCCGCGGGATTGTCGGCGTGACCTTCGAGAGTCGTGATGATCTCGAACACCTTCTGGCGTCCGCCGTCATCGCCGACCGACTTCATGGCAGCGGCAGCAGCGGAGGATGTGACGGCTCCTGAGGACCCAAGTCCTCGCGCTCTGGGGATCTCGTTGTGCAGCGTGATGTGCATCGGCCGACCAACCGCCAAGTCCACTGCGCGGTAGATCATGTCGTCCGGTTCGAGGCGGCTGGTGGATCCGTCCTCCGTAATCGTCATCGTCTCTGACGGTTCGGCAGTTGCCGTGCAACGAAGGGAGAGCGCCAAGGCGAGCGTGTCGAAACCCGGACCGAGGTTGCCGGAGGATCCCGGCGCAGATGCCTCCCCGATCATCGTTGCACCGGTTCGATGAAGATCCGCTTGGCCGAAGGGCAGGCCTTACGAATGGATGCTTCGACGCTTTCGATGGCCGCCACTTCATCCGCTCCTTCATCGAATGCAACGTCTGCTGTCACCAAGATCTCATGCGGAGCCAGCTGCATCGTCAGCAATCGCTCCACGTGGTGTACCGGTTCAATGCTGAGGATCGCCACACGGATAGAGGTCCGGTCCTCCCTGCTTGCTGCTTCGCCAATGAGCAGTGCGCTCATCTCCTTTGCAATGACCAGAGCCACAGCACCGAGGATGAGGCCGATCAGGATCGAGGCGAATCCATCCCAGAAAGCCGATCCTGTGATGTCCGCTAGGATCACGCCGGCCGCGGCGATCACGAGGCCGACCACGGCGGCAGTGTCCTCGAAGATCACGATGATCAGAGCGGAGTCCTTCGACTCTTTGATCATCCGCCAGGATGACTTCGTCCCTCTGATCTTGTTGAACTGCTTGAGCGCCGGAATCAACGCCAGGAAGATCTCGAAGGCGGCTGCAATGGCGAGGACGACAAGGGAGAAGACGAGTCCCTCACCATGGTGGGAGTCCGGATGTTGGATTCGGTCCCACCCGTTGACGATCGACAACACGGCACCACCGACGAACAGCACGACAGCGACCATGAACGACCAGAAGTACATGGCTTTGCCACGACCGAAGGGATGTGTGACATCTGCCTTGTACCTCGAGACGCTGTCACCCCGGAGCAGGAACACTTGATTGCCCGTGTCGGCAACCGAGTGGATGGCTTCTGCGAACATGGCCGTGCTTCCGGAGATTCCGGCTGCGATGAACTTGGTGATAGCGATCAATCCGTTCGCCACAAGAGCAAGCAGGATCAGTCTTCTCGATTCGGATGCCATGGCGAGAACGTAGTACGACCGGTGCTGCGACCACGAACGGACTTCCAGCAATCGACGGGTACCGATGCCCGTACCATGCAGTCAACTGACGAGCAACGCGGATCAAGTGAGCAACATATGACCGAAGCCGGGCACCCATCCAAAGAGACATTGGCCGTGTGGGGAGGGGAGGACGAGTACCTCGTCCAGGGTTCAACACAGGTACCCGTCGTGCACTCGGTGTCGTTCGGCTACGAGGATCTCGATGAGTGGATCGACGTCGCCCTCGGTAGGACTGCGGGTCACATCTACAGCCGGAACACGAATCCAACCGTGGCCGTCTTCGAGGAGAAGATCCGATTGCTCGAAGGTGGCGAGGCGGCAACATCTGCTTCGACAGGCATGGCTGCGATCTCCAACACGCTCCACACGTTGTTGAAGCCGGGAAAGCGGGTCGTCAGTGTCAAGGACACCTATGGAGGCACCAGCGTTGTCTTCCAAGAATTCCTCCCGACGTATGGCATCGAAGTCGAACTGATCGACACGACGGATTTCGATGCAATCGAGGCAGCCATCGCCAAGGGGTGCGACGTCCTGTACCTGGAAACACCAACGAACCCGACCCTCAAGGTGCTCGACCTCGAGAGGCTGATATCTGCGGGCCACGCGCAGGGTGCCACGGTGGTGGTGGACAACACCTTCGCTACGCCGATCAACCAGAATCCGATCAGCTTCGGAGCCGACCTCGTAGTGCACAGCGCCACAAAGTTCCTGGGAGGACACGCCGACGCACTCGGAGGTGTTGTCGTCGGCAGAGAGGACCTCGTCGAGCGCGTGTATCACTACCGCGAGATCAACGGGGCAACGTTGCATCCAATGGCTGCCTATCTACTGCTACGAGGGATGAAGACCCTTGGGCTCCGTATCGAACGACAGAACTCCAGCGCGCAGAGGATCGCCGAGTATCTCGAGGGGCACGACAAGGTCACCGCGGTGAACTATCCGGGCCTCCCCTCTCATCCCCAGCACGCCATCGCTGCCAGGCAGATGCACGGGTTCACGGGAATGCTGAGCTTCAGCATCGGTGACGATCTCGATCTCGTCCGCAAGTTCCTCCCACGTCTCGAGTTCGCTCACCGCGCTGCAAATCTCGGTGCCGTCGAAACCGTGGTGGGGCCGCCGGTGACAACGAGCCACGTCGAGTGCACACTCGAGGAGCGAGCAGCCCTCGGTATCCCGGAGGGCCTCATCCGCTACTCCACGGGGATCGAGGATGTCGCCGACCTCATCACCGACCTCGACCAAGCACTCGCCGGCATCTAGGACCACACATGGCTGTCATCAACACCCAAGGCCTGACCAAGTTCTACGGGGACTCCCCCGGCATCATCGATCTCGACCTCGAGGTGCGTCAGGGAGAGATCTTCGGATTCCTGGGTCCCAACGGTGCAGGGAAGTCGACCACGATTCGCACGCTGTTGAACTTCCTCATTCCGACGCGAGGCTCAGGAACGGTCTTCGGACTCGACATTCAGAAGGGCACCGTCGATATCCGCCGCCGCACCGGCTACCTACCCGGCGATCTGGCGATGTACGACCGAATGACCGGTCGGGAGTTCCTTCTCTACTTCGCGAACCTGCGAGGGATGGACACCTCCAAGAAGGTGGCAGAACTCTCCGAACGCTTTGAACTGGATCTCGACCGCCGCATCAAGGACTACTCGACAGGAAACCGGCAGAAGGTCGGACTGGTCAATGCGTTCATGCACGAACCGGAACTCCTCATCCTCGATGAACCCACCGCAGGGCTCGACCCGCTGATGCAACAGGAGTTCCAGGAGATGCTCGAGGAAGTGCGCGCCGAGGGACGCACGGTGTTCTTGTCCTCACACGTTCTTCCCGAAGTCGAGCGTCTCGCTGACCGTGTCGGGATTGTCCGCGAGCAGCGTCTTGTCACCGTCGATTCGGTAGAGGCCTTCAAGGGTCTGAGTAGATCGACGGTCACGATCCGATTCGCGACCGTCCCAGAACCTGACCGGTTCTCCAATCTCGACTCCGTTTTCGATGTGGACACCCGCAACGGAGGAGACACACTCGTCCTGTCTGTTGAGGGGTCGATCGACGCGGTTATCAAGCAGGCAGCCCAATGTGAGGTGCTCTCGATCTCAACGCGAGCGGATGATCTCGAGGACGTGTTCCTGTCGTTCTACTCGGGTGCGTCCTCTGATGCTTCGTAGCGTCTTCACCAAGACCCTCTACGATTTTCGGCGTCAGGCGATGGGTTGGGCGATCGGCACCGGAGTCCTCACGACCTGGTTGGTCTCCTTCTATCCCATCATCCGCGATTCGGACGAGATGGCTGACCTCTTCGAACAGATGCCGCCGCAGATGATGTCGGCTTTCGGTATCGACCCCGACACGATCCTGACCGGCGCGGGGTACCTCTCCGGACAGCTGTACTCATTCATGGGACCGATACTCATGATCGCCTTCGCCGTCTCCCTCGGTACCGCTGTGACCGCAACCGAAGAGCGGAACAACACGCTTGACATGTTGCTGGCTGCACCGGTGTCGAGGATCCGAGTGATCTCCCTCAAGCTCGCGGCGAGTGTCCTGCTGGCCAGTGTTGTCCCTGTCACGATGGCGGTATCGCTTCTGGTGCTGAACGAACCTGTCGGCCTCAGGCTGTCGGTGGTTGGCATCATCTCCATGAACGTGGCCCTGCTGCTCCTCGGACTCCTCTTCGGTGCCATCACCGCCGCCGCCGGCTCGCTCACGGGGAAGCCGGGTTCCGCACGAGGAATCGCGCTGACACTCGCCGTCCTGACGTGGTTCGCAAGCGCTTTCGAACCGTTCTTCGATTGGCTCGCCATCCCGAATCAGGTGAGTCCCTTCACGTGGTACGTCGGACAGAACCTGTTCCTCGAGCCCTGGTCAATGGGACTCATCTGGATTGCCCTCACAACGATGGTGATCGCCGGATCGTCCATCTGGCTGTTCACCAGACGCGACATCGCTACCGAGCTTGCGGTTCTGCCTGATACCGCAGTCACGCGACGTCGTTCCAGGACCATCTCACCGCGTCGGGTCACGTTGCTTCGATCCGTTGCGGGCAAGACGATGTGGGATCGACGGCGTACGATCTTCTACTGGATGGGAGGCATCGCGTCACTGCTCCTGGTTACGTTCGCCGCATGGCCAGCGCTCGCGGCCAATGCCGTCGCCATGGAAGCGATGGTCAATGCGCTTCCAACCGAGATGTTCGCCATGTTCGGCATGACCAATCCCGAGTCTCTCTCGACACCGGAGGGATTCATCTCTTCGCGGGCATATCTCAACATGGGTCCGCTGATCATGATCCTCTTCACGGTGGGCGGGGTGTCCTCATTGCTTTCCAAAGAGGAACAATCAGGAGTTCTCGACATGGTCGCCTCGAATCCGCTCCCGCGGCGCACGGTGCTGCTCCACAAGGTGGGCGCATTGACCCTTCAGACAGCCCTGATCGCTCTGTTCCTGGTGATCGTCGCCTTTGCGGGCAACGCTCTGTGGGACACGGGGCTGGTTCCCATCAACATGATCGGAGCGAATGTCGGACTGGCGCTCCTCGGTTTGTTCTTCGGCGGCATGGCGTTGGCAGTGTGGTCGCTCACCCAATCCGGCGGTACTGCGGTTGCCATCACCTCTGCGTTCGCAGTCGTGACCTATTTCGTCAACGGCCTCGGTTCGGTTGTCGACAGCCTCGCCGTTGTCCGTCCTCTCTCACCGTTCTACTGGTACATCGGGGACACGCCTCCCCTCGCGAAGGGAATCGACCCCCTCTACGGCTTGCTTGCGCTCGGAGCGGTCATCGGAACAGCGATCGCGGTGTGGCGCTTCGACAAGCGGGATCTCGCCGTCTGACAGATCACTCGGCTGTCACCCCAGTATGTCTGTCAGTATCTGGCGCGCCAATTGTGATGCCTCAGGAAGGCTCAGCGCTTGACCGGCTGCGATCTCCCTTTCGAGATCCGCATTGGACGTTGCGGCCAGCGTCTTCCTCCTCGTCTCGGCACGGAAATAGTCCTCCATCGGTGCAATGGCTACGCCAACACCTTGACGGAGGCCGTCCGATGCACCGAGCAGCCTCGCGGCAGGCAGATCGAATCCAGTCGCTGAGGCATAATCTGCGATCGCGTCGATGCAATGACCGACGCATCCGACCGTACCGATCTCGGTGAGAGCGACCACCGCTGCGTCGAATGCTGCTGACGCTCGTTCGGTGTCCCCCGCGTGGAAGGCAAGGAGGCCTTCGGTCTGGCCTACATGCCCGATCATGTTCCGGTCACCGAGAGCCCTCGCAGCTTCAGCAACAGGCGTGAGCTGAGCCAGTAACTCACCTGCCCGCTCGGGAGTGACCTGGTCCTTGATCAGGAGCGACCCCGAATCTGCGTTGACGCGCATGTATGTGGCGTATCCCAGCCCGATGAGATCACCTTCCCGATTGGCGAGTTCCAGAGCTCTCACCGACTCCTCTCGCGCCGTAACCATGTCCATGCGATAGATCTCGGTGGTCGCGAGATATGCATGGGCCCACATCTCGAGACGCGGCTGCTCAGTACGGGCGGCGAACTCGACGGCGTTCTGCAGCTTGACATTCGCGCGCTCGAATTCACCGACTCTGTAGTCGTACTGCGCTGTGCCTATGAGCAACCTCAACCAGGGACGATCCGGTACAGGCGGAATGAATTCGAGCAGCTCATCGGACCAGCGTTCGCCTTCGGCAAAGTGAGCGTGGAGGTACCAGAACCAGGAGAGTTGCCCGGCGATATCGGCTGCTGAATCGAAATCTCCTTCGTTGATATGGCGGCGGATGACAGCGCGAAGGTTGTCATGGTCACCTTCGAGAAGATCGAGCGCCTCAAGTTGATCCGCACCACCAAGGCGGCGCGTCTGTTCCTTGACGAAGGACGAGAAATACTGCCGATGCATCGTCCCGGCTGACGCGAGATCCCCTGATCCTTCGAGACGACGAGCCGCATAGTCACGAACGGTCTCGAGCAACCGAAACCGTGTCTCGTTGAATCCGACGTCCTTGATGACGAGGGACTTGTCATGGAGTTCCTCAAGGCGATCCAGCACCTCATCGGGTTCGGAGGTCGAATCGAAGCAGACGCTCCATACAGCACGAAGCGTGAAGCCGCCACGGAAGATGGAGAGCCAGCACAGGAGCCGCTGTGAAGGCTCGTCAAGAAGCTCGTAGCTCCAATCCATCGCTGCCTCAAGTGTTCCATGGCGGCGTTCGCCTGAGCGCGAGCGGCTCTTGAGAAGAGAGAAGCGGTCCTCAAGCCGATCGAGAATCTCACGCGGATTCAGCACCGCCGATCGAGCGGCAGCCAACTCGATGGCCAACGGGATTCCTTCCAGGCGTAGGCAGATCGCGGCAATCTCGTCGATCCACGGATCGGCATCGAACGCAGGGTGGGCCTGCACGGCTCGTGACACAAAGAGTTGAACTGCGTCTGTGTGCATGGCCCGATCACTATCGGTTGGGTCAGGGAGTTGCATCGAGCCAACGTTTATCAGCTGCTCTCCGGCGATCCGAAGGGCTTCACGACTCGTTGCGAGGACCTTCAATTCCGGGCAACTGCGCAGCAGGCTCTCGACGATGCCGGCAGCCTCGTCTATGACCTGCTCGCAGTTGTCGAAGATGAGCAGATCGGATCGATCGGTGAGAAACTCGATCAGTGTCCCCTCAATCGGTCTCCCAGCCTGTTCAGGAAGCGACAACACCCCGGCGGTGGTCTTGGCGATCATCTCGGCATCGATTGCATCGGCGAGATCGACGAAGAAGACGCCGCCGCGATCGCTACCCACATCTCGTGCTGCTTCGATGGCCAATCGAGTCTTTCCCGACCCGCCAATACCAACCAGCGAAACCAGTCGTGCGTTCGTGAAAGCATCTGCAACAGCGCGAAGCTCTGATTCTCTGCCCACGAATCCAGTGAGCGTTGTCGGTAGGTGAACCTCGGCGCTCCCGATGCTGTTGATCGTTGGGAAGTCACTTCGTAGGCCGTTGATGCTCAACTGGAACAGTCGCTCGGGCTGTGCCAGATCCTTCAACTGGTGCTCGCCAAGATCGATCAGTGCCGCCCCTTCGGGCACCGCGTGCTCGATCAGTGCTCGCGTCGCATCCGACACGAGTACCTGTCCACCATGTGCGGCCGAGGCGATCCGTGCAGCCTTGTGCACATCCAATCCCACGTAGCTGTCGCCTCCCAACCGACCCTCTCCTGTGTGGATTCCCATCCGTACGAGGACCTCACTCGATTGGGGCCACGCATGGTCATGGAGCAGGCGCTGGATCGAGGTGGCAGCTTCCACGGCTTCGATCGGGGTTTCGAAGGCGCAGAAGAACGCATCACCCTCCGTCGATACCTCGGCGTCACCGACAATGCTCCGGAAGATCTCGTTGTGTCTCTCGATGACTGTCACGAAGTCCGTGCGACCCAGAGTTCTGAGCAGTCGCGTCGAACCCTCGATGTCTGTGAACAGGAACGAGACCGTCCCGACGGGTAGGGCATGAAGGGGCATTCAGAGACCCTACCTGAGCGACCCTTCTGATGTTTTCCCACGAACGGGGGACGAGTTCTCGCCATCTGACCCGTTCTTGCGTAAGTTTCCGTCGCGCGCGCGACGGAAACTTACGCAAGAACGGTCAGGAGGGGGGTGGGGGTTGGATGACCAGGGCGTAGGTCTCGGGGACATCTGCGATGAAGGGACACTTCTCGAGGCCGACGCACGACGTCCCGCAGGCGATACCTGAACAGGCAACGGTCTCCTCGATCGGTTCGGGATCGGATCCTGCGAGCTTCCCCTTCGCCACAAGGACCGAGATCATGCCGTCGAGTGCGGTCTCTGAGACACCGACCTTGGTGGCAAGGTCATTGGAGCGGATGGGTCCCTTCGCTGACCGCAATTCCTCGAGCACACGGTCGAGGATCGTCATCCGAGACCCAGCAGTTGCCCGCCCTGGAACACTGCCACAGCGAACACCCAGGCAATGGCGGATTGCCCGATCACGCTGAACCACATCCACCGCGTACCGACCTCGTGGCGGATCGCACCGACGGCGGCCATGCACGGTGTGTAGAGCAGCACGAACACCATGAACGCAAGCGCCGCGAGACGTCCATGGCCCCCGCTGCTCTCCTCGAAGCCTGCGCGGATGGACGACATGAGAGCGGAGGACTCCCCAGCTTCGTCGTCACTGCCGAGGTCGATGCCGATGATGCCGGGAATCGCCTTGATGGCCTCGAGCGTCGCCTCACCGAAGCCGACAACCAGCTCCTTGATCGAATCGATCACTGACGGATCGTCTCCAACCGTTTCAATGCCCTCCACGCCGTACACCTGGGCCATCGTCCCGATGACGACTTCCTTCGCTACGAAGCCGGACATGAGTGCTCCGGATGCTTCCCAGGAGCCGAATCCGGCTGGCTCGAAGACAGGAGCTACAACGCCTGCAACAGTGGCAAATGCCGAGTCATCGACGTCCGTATCGGCGAACGTGCCACCGGACGAGGCTGGGATCGCCATGAGGAGCCACACCACAAGCATGGTCACGAAGATGATCGTGCCCGCTTCCTCGAGGAACGACTTCGTCCGCACCCATGTATGGAACCAGATCGTGCGAACCGTTGGCATGCGATAGGGCGGCATCTCCATGATCGTCGGGGCATAGCCCGTCACCGGGAGCGCCGTCTTGCGAAGGATCAGGCCAAGGACCAGGGCAACAGCGATTCCGAGCAGATACATGGAGAACACGATCAGTCCTGCGTTGTCGGGGAAAAACACAGCCGACATGAGGACATACACCGGCAGCCGAGCGCCGCAGCTCATGAATGGAACAAGCAGGGAAGTGAGGATGCGGTCGCGCTCGTTGTCGAGCGTTCTCGTGGCGTACACGGCAGGCACCGTGCATCCGAATCCAACGAGCATCGGGAGGAAACTCTTGCCCTGGAGACCCACACCGCGCATGAGCCGATCCATCACGAAAGCGGCTCGTGCCATGTACCCGGTGTCCTCGAGGAACGCGAGGGCGAGGTAGAGCGATATCAACACGGGCACGAAGACGAGGATCGCTCCGACACCGGCGACCGCGCCATCGATCAGCAAGCTCTCGACCCAGGTTCCTTCGAGCCCGATCAGATCGATGAAACTTGCCACGAGACTCGAAATGGGCCCCGAGACGGCGCCGTCGACCCAGTCAAGGAATGCGCCGGCAACGTCGGTCGTGACCTTGAAGACGATCCACATCGCTGCAAGGAAGATCGGGATGCCGAGGAATCGGTTCGTGACGACGGCATCGATCCGATCTGTTCTCGTGAGCGCCGATTCCGAGAGTCCCTCAGCAGCGCTCGACGCGATGTCGTGGACAACGTCGAAACGCCGTCCTGCGATCGCCGTGTCGACCGCTTCCCCCAGCGTTTCTCGCAACTCTGCGACGAGTTGGTCTCGCAGACCGAGCACGTCGGATCCGGTTGACAGATCTTGCAGCTGCTCGTCGATACCCGGATCACGATCCAGAAGCGCAACAGCCAGCCAGCGAGTCGGATATCGAGACGACACATCGGGAAGTTGGTCGATCCGCTCGACCAACTGCTCAACGGCCGCTTCGATCTCGGAGCCGTAGTCGATCCGGAATGCGCTCATGTGACCGACCCCAGGGAGGCCAGATGGAGGACCGCATCCGTCAGGTCGTCGAGTCCTTGTCCCTTCCTCGCCACTGTCGACACCACGGGAGCCTCGAGTCTCTCGGCAAGTCCCTTGACGTCGATATCAATGCTGCGGGATCGAGCGACATCGGACATGTTGAGGGCGACAACGGTCGGTAGGCCGATCTCGAGAACCTGAACGACGAGATACAGATTGCGTTCCAGGTTCGAGGCATCGGCAACCACGATCACTGCGTCGGGTCGGTCGTGAACGAGGTAGTCCCTTGCGATCATCTCCTCTGGAGATGCAGCGTTGAGACTGTACGTACCCGGAAGGTCGACCAGCTGGATCTCCGCATCGTGACGTGTGAAGGAACCATGTGCCTTCGAAACGGTCTTGCCCGGCCAGTTCCCGATGTGCTGGTTGCCACCGGTGAGAAGATTGAAGATCGACGACTTCCCGGTGTTGGGATTCCCGGCCAGGGCAACGACGATGGCCCCCTCCGGCGCCGGGGAGTGTTCCTCCTCGGGAGAGCAGTCGGCGCAGCGGGCCATGGTCTACGCCTTGATGAGGATGGCCGAGGCGTCGGTTCGACGCATCGCTACGCGCCCGCCCATAACGGCATATTCGATGGGGTCGCCGAGGGGAGCTGAACGCAGCGCTTGGACCTCAGTACCCGGTACGAAACCCATCTCGAGAAGTCGCCTGGCGGGGGCCCCATCGACAAAGCCGTCGACAACAGCGCTGTCGCCGATCCTGACGTCTCCCAATGTCACCATCTTCGTAGGGTTATCAGTCACGCCTACTGCTCCGTACTCGAAATGCTTAGGTCCCCCTAATCATATCTCCGGAGCTATGGAACTGCCAGCCGAAGCTCAGGCTTCCGAGGCCACGACAACAGCCTCCGTGCGACGCGCCTCCCGATCGGACAGCATCATTCCGGCGAGGATCAACGTTCCCCCGACTGCGATACCCATCTGAAGCTGCTCGCCCAACAACACGATGCCACCGGTCAGCCCGACGAACGGGACGATGTACCCAACGAGTGAAGCGTTGGTCACCGAGATGTGTTGCAGCAACCAGAAGTAGATCAAGAATGGGGTCACGGTGCCTATGACCGCCATGTAGATGATGAGCATCCACCCCATCGAAGACACATCGGCGGGGACACCTTCGACCATCACCATGGCGATGATGAGGATGGCCCCACCAAGGGCGAACTGGATTCCGGTGAGCATCATCGGGTCATACGTGCCCGCGTGCTTCTTCGCGTGTGTGCCGGCGTAGCCGATGAACAGGACACCAATCAGCGTAAGAACGATCGCCAGCATCGGCTGTCCGTCGGAGGCGAGACCAGAATCGCCCGACAGCATCAAGAAACCGACACCTGCGAACGAGACCGAGAGAGCCAGGAGTTTCATTCGCGTGAGCGGCTCATCGGGCAGTAGGAAATGTGCAAAGACGGCGGTGGCGAGCGGTACCAGGGCTACGAGCACCCCCACGAATCCTGCCGATGCGAACTTGACAGCAAACGTGACCAGAGCGAACGGAGCGACGAGATTCACAATCGCCTGGGTGGTCCCGATTCGCAGATCGTGGCGAGTGGGGGAAGGCAGGCGTCGGATCACCAGGAGCCCAACGACCAGCACTGCCGCGATCGGAACGCGCATACCGATGATCGTCCATGGACCGAGCCCTTCAGCAAAGGCAGCCCGCGTGGCGATACCACCGGTTCCCCAACCGATGCCAGCAACAAGAAGGAGAAACCAGTAGCTGGAGCGCATCAGGCCAGCCTAAGGCGCTCGTCGTTCATCGTTCGTCGTTGCCGTCGTTGTCGTCTTTGCGGGTCATGATCTCGGAGAGGCCCTCGCTGAAGTCGGTTCGACCGGAGAACAGATCACTGCCGTGCAGGACGATGTCCCTGCCGAACCGCTCTCGCAGTTCGTCGACGGAGCGATCAAGCGCGTCGGATTCGATCTCGTCGGGTGTCCCTCCCCCAACGGCGTCGTCGTCGACACCGAGCGCCAACTGGATCGGTTCATTCACTCCAAGGCCAGTTGCAGCAACCGACAGGAGTGTTGTCTCGTGTTTCGGATACTCATCGAGCACCTTCTGCAACAGCGGTCTCGCGATCTCGACGATTGCTCCCGTTGATGCCGTGGGTGCGGGAACAGTGGCCGACCTCGTGACAGACGTCAGGTCTCCGAAGCGCACCTTGATCGTGACCGTTCGCGCCGATCGGCTCTTCTTGCGCAATCGTGATGCCACGCGGTCGGTGAGCCGCTGAAGGATCGGCAGCAGTTCCTCCATCGTCCTGATCTTGGGACCCATGGCACTCTGGGCGCTCAGCGACTTCGCCTTGTGGGTCCTTTCCACCGGTCTGGGGTCCTGGTTGTTCGCAAGGGCGCGGAGATGGCCCGCTGCACCGGAGCCGAGCATCGACGTGAGCGCTTTTGGTGGGGTGTTCGCTATGTCGCCGATGGTTTCGATACCCAGTTCGTTGAGCTTTCGCTTGGTGACGGGCCCAACGCCCCACAGATACGAGACAGGGAGTGGATGGAGGAAAGCCAGTTCCTCTCCCGGTTGGACGACGATCAGGCCGTCGGGCTTGGCCACCTGGCTGGCGATCTTGGAGAGGAACTTCCGCGGGGTCGCTCCGACGGAGACAGCAAGTCCCGTCTCCCTGCGCACATCTTCGCGGATGCGCTTGGCGATCTTCACGGGCGGTCCGAAGAGGTGGATCGACCCGGTGACATCCATGAATGCCTCGTCGATCGAAAGAGGCTCAACCATCGGCGTGTAGGACTCGAAGATCCTGAAGACAGTCCTGGAGTACTCCGTGTAGGCGCCAAATGTGCCGTCCACCACAATCAGCTGCGGGCAGCGTGCCCGGGCATCAACGAGCCTCATCCCGCCGCGAACCCCATAGTCCCTGGCTTCGTATGTGCAGGAGAGCACGACTCCCCCACCAACCGCTACCGGCTTGCCTTCGAGCTTCGGATCCTCAAGTACCGCGACGGCCGCATAGAACGCATCGAGATCAGCATGAAGAATCCCGGGCACGTCCATGACACCATGGTGTCACACACGTGTGACAAAGCGTTCAGCCCTCAGCTTTCAAGTATCGCCTTGGCTATCAGCCTGCCGATCGCTGCATGGCCTGCAGCATCGGGATGCGGCCATCCGGCCCAATCCTGAGTGGTGATCGAACCGTCGATGTCGATCCAGGTTGCTTCGGGCCCCAGACCGGTACGGATCGCTCCGTGCAGTGCATTGAGCGCCTCATCGAGCTCGTCGGTGCATTCGGTGCCAACGGGACTCCACCCCGGCGCGAGCCGAGTTCCGACGATGTCGTGGTATCCGGTCCAGTACACGCTCGCGTTCGTCTCGTCGCGCAGCTCCCTCACGATCTTCCTCGTGGTGCGCGCGACCACCGGGCCCGTCTCGTCGATGTCCCAGGTCTCATGCAAGGCAAGGTCACACGCCTTGCGGTCGCCATCCTTGGTCATCGAGACCGCTGTGTCCTTGGTGAGGTCGACCATCACATCGGTCCAGTTGGTCGTGTTGATCCCCGCGGTGATCACGACAATGTTCCATGTGCTGCGGGCGAGCTGCCCGATCTGCGCCACCTGACTCGCGTGCGTCTCGCCGCACGAGTCGTCACCACCGGCAAGCATGTTGCCCACGCCAGCGCCCGCCCAGGCAATGTTGCTGTAGGTGGGGGCCCATGCAGATGGCAACACCTTGGCCATCTCCGCGACGATCGTTGATCCGTAGGACAGGCTGTTGGAACGGCATGTGGCATCGCCCGTGAACCAGTCACGTGTATAGCCCGAGGCAATCGAATCACCTGCAACGATGACGCGAGGCGGACTCGGAGTCGTGCCCTTCCATGCCTCGAACCAGTCGGAGGCGTTGTTGTGGATGTCCACAGCACGGACCTCCAGAGTGAAGGGAGCATCTGGCCTGATCGACGCGTAGCTGACGCGAGGTTGCCGCACGTTCATCGCCCTGGCCATCCCTGTTCCCGTCCCGATCCACCGGTACTCGTAGCGCGCAATGGCGTCGTTGTCCGAGGCATCGATGTCGACCCTCGCTTCGAGGAGCGGATCCAAGGCGTGGGGAGCCTGCAAGATCGCCGAGTGAACGACAGGCCGCGTGTCGCCATCGGGAAGGAGCCCGAGCGTCGGTCGAACATGGGCTCCCGCCTGCGCGCCGAAGAGAACCACCAGAAGAGCAGCCGAAACAGAAACGATTCTCAGGCGCGCAGCCATACCCGAAACCTACCGGGTGGACACGGTATTACGCGCCGGATGAAGCCGTAAAGACGCCCATGATCCCTGCCGATACTGACCAACATGAGAAGAACTGTGATTGCAACTTTGATGTCCGCTGCCCTGGTTGGACTCGTCGCCGCGCCTGCGGTGGCTGACGTAGAGGGCAAGGTCAAGATGCAGTCGAGCAGAATCGCAGCTGTTGTTGAAGGTAGCGCTGGTTGGGTGCAGATCTCGTGGCAGGCCGATCGCGCCGAAGTCACCGACTTCCGCGTGACAGCAACCGCCAAGACTGCTGGCGTCGGCGTTGCGTATCCCACAAACACCGGCACATACACCAGTCTCATGGACGATGCCACCCTCTCGGATGGTGAGATCGACTTCACGTCCTTGTACATCACGGCTCCGTACGACGTTGGGAACGTGCTTCTGAAGCTCAGCGCCACTTGGGTCGAGGACGGAAAGTCAAAAGCAAAGGACTACACAGTCACGGTTCCCATCGCCAAGTACAACGGAGACGACCTAGCTCAGGCAACCGTCGATGCTGGCGCCGTCAGCGTCTCTGCGCCGGCCTGGCTCGGAGTCGAGTGGACAGGGCTTGCTCCGACACTCGATGACATCAAGATGACTGTCAGCGAGCCCGAGGGAGCAGCGATCTCCTACCCGACACCTCCTGGCAGTTACACCAGCCTCCATTACAACGACACGCTCACCTCCGGTGAAACCGACGTTGCACGGTTCCGTATCGACGCCTCCGGTATGGCGCCTGGTGCCTACACGATCGACCTTCTCCTCGCCTACACCAAAGGCACCGAATCCAAGTCGGTCACTGGCCAGGTCACCTTCACCGTCACCGGCTAGGACAGCTGTCAGTCTCCGGTCATCGGTTGCCGGCTCTCGGATTCCGACGGTCCTCCCCTGGTGGGAAGGACGGGCGAGTTTGCGAGCCAGGAGGGGGATGCGGAGGACACCGTCTGATGTTGTGCCGTACCGGCCTCGCAGGCTCGGCGACCCCCCTGCATCGCTCCGCTCTGCCGTCCCCCCATGAAGGGGGGGACACATCCATGCGCCAGCGGCGGATCTCTCGTCGCCGATCAGCGATCGGCTCGTTGCGGATCAGGTCCAGGTTGGGGAGAAGGCGACCTCATCGGATTGCTTGCTGAAGCCTGTGCGCTCCATGTCCCCCCAGGATCGGTCACGTCGCAGAGCGTCGATCATGCCGCGTAAGCGCCAGATAGTCGTGAGCTGCCGGTAGCCGAAGTTCTCGAGCATGGCAGTACCGAGAAGAGTCATGAGATCTCGGAACCGGAGATACCGGCGAAACGACAGCTCCTCAAGAGCAACAGCAGCGACTGACAGTGTCGAGCCGAGGAACACAGCAAGGAGGAGAAACAGCGTCGCGTGAAGCACGGAGACGATCCCCATGGCGAGCGACACACCAAACGCAATCCATCCGAGCAGCTCGATCACCGGTCCGAAGAGCTCGAACATCATGAAGTACGGGAGAGCAACCAAGCCCGGGGTTCCGTAGCGGGGACGACCGATCATGCCACTGTGCCGGTTGAGAACCTGCGCCAATCCGCGCTGCCACCGGTTGCGCTGGATCGCCAGTTGTGAAAGCGTCTCGGGAGCTTCGGTCCACGCTACCGGATCAGGGATGAAGGTGACCTTGTAGTCGATGTTGTTGTCGCGACAGTGACGATGAATCCGGACCACAAGCTCCATGTCCTCACCAACCGATCTGCTATCGAAGCCGCCGACAGCATCGACCACCGTCCGACGGAACGCTCCGAAGGCTCCCGAGATGATCATCGTGGCACCCAAGGCATCCCATCCGACACGCGAGGCGAGAAACGCCCGCAGATACTCGAGTACCTGGAACCGGGGAAGCGCCTTCTTCGGGAGCCGGACTTCACCCACCGAGCCCGCTTCGACGCGACAGCCGTTGGCGATCCGAACAATGCCCCCAACGGCGACCGTCCTCGAGTCCTCGAGGAATGGCCTTGCTACTCGCGCAAGGGCATCCGGCTCGAGAAGCGTGTCGGCATCCATGGCGCTGACGATGGCACCTCTGGAGTAGTTGAGCCCTGCATTGAGCGCGTCAGCCTTCCCCCCGTTCTTCTTGTCGACGACGAACAGGTTCGGATGACGACGACCCTGGTAGACGCACCGAACGGGCTCTGTTTCAAGGTTGGTGGTAGCAACGCGCGAGACCTTGCGCATGTCGAACGCCGATACCAACCGAGCAAGCGTGGCGTCCGACGATCCATCGTTTATGACAACGATCTCATGCTCCGCATAAGCCAGCGTCAGGAACGAACGCACGGAATCAACGATCGTCTCGGCCTCGTTGTAGGCGGGCACGAGCAGCGACATCGGCAAGCCGCCACTTGATGCGACAAGATCGTCTATTCGGAACGATCGGAGTCTGCGGGCATACGCCGGGAGACGCTTGAACGCGACGGCGCTCAAGAACATGTAGAGACCATTGAGAACAGCGAAGTAGATGATGATGTAGGCATTGAACACCATGAGCAGATTCGTCATACGAGCTCCACCTGCAGAGCCTCACGTGCGCTCTCGCTCGCCAGACCGTGGCCACGCGACAGATCCTCGAGCATCTGCCGTTCACCAAGTGCCATGAGCGCTTTCGCCGAACGTAGTGCAGCCCAAGGCGAGTCGCCATGAAGCAGGTTGGCCACCGCATCAACGTCCCAGGGGTCACCGATCTTCGAGAGCACTGAGGCGGCCTCGGCGCGAACGAAGAACACATCGTGCTCCAGCATCGGTCGAACCGATTCAGCCTGTTGAGAACTCCCGACAGCGCTGATGAGCCGGAGGCTCGACACCACGAGGTCCGGGTTGTCTGAGTCCAATGCCGCTGCTGCGATCGGCGCGCTCCTCGCATCACGCAAGAGGCGCAGAGTGCCAGCGACGACTGCGCGCCCTCTCGAAGGTCGATCCGGGTCTGCCAGGTAGCTACGCAGGTCTTCCATCGCTCCTGAACCGACCAGGGCCAGCATCGAGGAGATCAGCGACGGACTCCAATGCGAGTACCGGTGGACACGATCCAGCACTGCCGCCGTGTGCTCCGGGTACTCGGGACGAGACAACGCCCTTGCTGCCACGAGAGACACGCGCGGTGAGGGATCATCCAGGGTCTCGACGATGTATCTGCTGCATTTGTGCAGCGCCAACACACCGAGAAGCTCCGCGGCCGTCGCTCGCTTCTCCGCTGAGCGGGATCTCAGCTCAGGCAACAGGGTGCGCGCATACGGTTCCACGAATGCTTGGAGGCGATCGAGATCTGAGCCACGCAGACAACGTGCGTACGCGCCCGCTACGACGAGAACGTGGCGGGCTTCGTCCGGCCGAATCGTGGGAGCAGAGACATCCTCTCCACCTATCACCCGAACAAGTAGGGGGTCCCATCGGGCCTCCACCTGCCGGAAACTCCGTTCACGTCGATCGCTTCGCAGTCGCAACGCAACGACAAGCATCGCCAGCACTACGTTGAATACGATGACCGCGACAACGGTTGGGAAGAGACCGATCATGATGCTGGGACCAGCCTCTGCACGCGCGCCGACAGCTCACTGGGTGAGAATGGTTTGAGGACGTAGTCGTTCGCTCCAAGATCGAATCCCCGCACGACGTCTCGTTCACTCCCCATCGAACTGAGAACTATGACGGGGACCTCGGCGAGCTTGGGCGATGATCTGAGATGGGCCAGGAGTTCGAAGCCGTCCATCTTCGGAATCTTGACATCAAGGATCACGAGGTCCGGCGGGTTGAGGAGAGCTTCGGCAAGCGCCGACTCCCCGTCAGAGAAGTGGGACAACGCGAATCCGTCCCGGCTCAATCGATCGGCGACAAGTGTGGCGACAACATCGTCATTGTCGACATGAAGCACAGAGACCGTGCGGGACTCCTCGGCTGGCACATCTGGAGATTCGACGATCGCAACATCCTCGACACCTGTACCGCCTTCAGAAACTGCCGCTGCAGCTCTGGACACACTCTTGAGATAATCGACCAACTCCTGTGTCGCGATGGGGATGTCCTCATCGGAAGCATCCAGCACGGCTCTGGCACAGGTCGAGATCCCGGGGAAGCCATATTCGACGCTGGAGCCGTCCAATTGTTGAACCACACGAGCGATCGACACCAGAGCATCCTCGCCGCCCTTGTCAAGGGTGGCGAGTGCCATCTCCAGAGCCTTTGTCCGAAACCTGAGACTGCTCAGGAAGGACTCTCTCATGTCGCTCACGGGTTGCCTCTTGCGTTCATTGGGGTTGCAGTGATTTCTTCGGTTCAATCAGGCATCCACATGAGGCGAAATCGTGACTAGTCCCCTCCGGTTATCTCCCACGGGCTATGGGTTCTTTGCCACCGCAGCACATAATCCTCAAGAGAGCGCGCTCCTTCCTCGATACTGTCGGCATGAAGCGTGTTTCCAACTCAATTGCGGCAGCGATCCTTGTTCTTGCCGTTGCGATGTCGTCGTGTGAGGGAAGTCCCGTCCCGGTCGAGATCGAGATCGAGCTTGAGGCCCGTTGGCAGTGTGACGTACAGCGCATGACGTTCGAGGATCTCGCCGCCCTCGATGTCGAGTTGGGGCAAAGGATCTCCGAAGCGGGCTTGACCAGGGCCGACTACAACGCGTTCAAGGAGGACCTGTCAGATTCAGCCGAACTCCGTGCCGACGTCAGCGCGAAATACGCCGAGTACTGCGACCAGTAGCCACTCGGGGTACTCAATCCCCGTAGATCTCGTCGATCACGCCTGCGTGCTTGGATGCGACCACGGAGCGTTTCACCTTGAGCGTGGGAGTGAGTTCTCCGCCCTCGACACTGAGGTCTTCGGGGAGTACACGGAACGTCTTGACGGCTTCGGCTTTCGATACGGCCTTGTTGGCATAGTTGATCGCTGCTTGTATCTCGGCGAGTACGGCCTCGTGCACCATCAGCTCCTCGAGCACTGTGTCGCTGAGGTCATTCGCTTCGGCCCACGGGAGGATTGCATCCTCATCGAGTGTCACAAGTGCTGCAATGAACGGCTTGGCGTCTCCAATGACCATCACCTGGCTCACGAGGGCGTGGGACCGCATCCTGTCCTCGAGTAGAGCTGGAGCGACATTCTTGCCTGCTGCGGTGACGATGATCTCCTTCTTCCTCCCGGTTATGGAGAGATACCCCTCATTGTCGAGCACGCCGATGTCGCCCGAGTGGAACCAATTGCCGTCGCTGAACGCCTCGTTCGTCGCAGCTTCGTTGTTCCAGTAACCGGAGAACACATGTCCGCCCTTTATGAGGACTTCGCCGTCGTCAGCAATGCGGATGGAGCCACCCTGGATGGGTCTCCCGACCGAGCCGATCTTGATGGCGTCGAGCCGGTTGATCGTTGCCCCGGCCGATGTCTCTGTCAGCCCATAGCCCTCGAGAATCGTGACACCGGCACCGCGGAAGAAGTGTCCGAGACGGGCCCCGAGCGGGGCGCCTCCTGATATCGCAAAACGAACATCCCCTCCGAAGAGAGTTCGGATCTTGGAGTACACGAGCTTGTCGAAGGCACTGTGGGCGAGCTTCGTGCCAACCCGGATCTTGCCTCGCTGCACACCTTGTGAGTAGGCGATGGCAGTACTGGCGGCAGCATCGAAGATCTTGCCCTTGCCATCGGCATCAGCCTTCTGCTTCGCACCGTTGAAGACCTTCTCGAACACTCGGGGCACCGAGAAGACCCACGTGGGTTTGAACATGGGGAGTTCCTCGAGCAGATTCGGGATCCCTGTCGAGTAGCCGATCGTCACGCCTTCGGACACGGCAAGTGCTTGGATCAACCGCGCGAAGATGTGGGCCAACGGCAGGAACATGAACGTTCGATTGCCCTCAGCGACGAGTTCGGAGAACGAGCCGTCCACCTGGGACACCTCCCACACGAAGTTGTGGTGGGTCAGAGCGCAGCCCTTTGGCATCCCGGTGGTACCGGATGTATAGACCAGGGTCGCCAGATCATCATGAGCAATGCCGGCTACCCGCCGATCGACCTCTGCTCGCGTTTCGTCTGTTGCCATCGCTTTCAGATGCGACACGGCGTCGTCGTCAATGACGAACACCAATCGGCAGTCCGGAACCGAGTCGGCCACAGCTTGGTAGGCGCCCAGCGTGTCCTGGTTCTCCGTGATCAGGGCGACAGAACCTGAATCGTTGAGAATCCACTGCACCTGCTCCGCTGATGACGTCTCGTAGATAGTCGTTGTCGCCGCACCTGCCGCCCAGATGGCGTAATCGAAGTACGTGAACTCGATACGGGTACCTGAGTGAAGAGAAACCCGATCTCCCTTCTCGACTCCAGAAGCAACGAGTCCCGCTGCGAGATCGCGAACGGTGTCCCAGAACTCGGCCGTAGAGACATCAACAAATGCGTCGCCCACACGGTGGGCAAGTGCTGGGAAGTCAGGAGACTCCTGAGCCAGATCCAGAAGTTTCTGGACCACGTTGACTTGTGGATCCACTTGAACTGCGCCAGGTGTCGTGTACGTCTTGATGGGGCCTCCCGATTCGTGGTGCGATGCTATCGAATCGAGCGGCAACCTGCAGAAACACCGCGAGAAATCAGAGACCGACCAATTCCCTGGTGTCGTCTTCGAACGATGGCCGCTGCTCCTCGGTGCGATCTGGTCGTCTGGATCGCCTATGGAGGAACCATGCGAGCGCTCCAACGGCCGCGGCCGCGGGGAGAGCGACCACGAGGAAGATGTGGGAATTCGATCCGAGAAGGATCGAGCCGCCTCCAGCTACGGGACTTCCACCGCCTCGTGGGTCAAGGACCCAGGAACCGATCCGGAACAGGACAGCGAACGAGAGCGCCGACAGCAAGATGCGCGTGGCGAGTGTCCGTGCCATGGCGAGGTGATCGTTCGAGAGCCATACGGCCAACGATCCAGTGACAAGAAGTGTGATGGCTGCCAACAAGACGATCACGGAGAGGAACGTTCGGGCGTCGTCGATAACGCGGGCAACCGTTGCGGCATCGCCTGTCGCCAGATCGATGGCGTCAGCATTGTCGAGTGCGGCAACAAGATCGGCTTCGTCGACAGGAGCATCGTGCGCAGAGAGATGCTCGGCAGCGATGGGCACGACCGGTGCGAGGGGACGGGCAAGATTGACGGTCGCAGCTTCACCTTCGGATGCGAACAGCGCCGCGATGAACTGATCGATCACGGCCCCTACAGCTGCCTCGACCTCGGGATGTTCGCGCAGTTCGGAGACCACGGTCTCGGCTGTGGCGGGGTCGATGTCTGTTGACGTGGCAACGCCCTCCTCGATCCACGAGTAGATGCGGTCAGTAGCGACCTCGGCGTCCACAACAGATCGTGCTGAAGCTTGGACCGTCGGCTCGTCGTAGGTGACGGCCCTACCCCACAGGCCAACGAGGAGAAGCGTCGTGGCCAACCCGAACACCCAGAGCGCGACCGAAAGCGACCCTCGGCGTGTGGTACTGCGCCAGGTA
>JBDLJV010000007.1:0-28168 GCA_039714175.1 Actinomycetota bacterium | reverse complement strand
CTCTTGTCGCTCTGCCCCGCAGAGCTTCCTCATGTCTCTTGTCGCTTGGCGCCGGCAAGCTAACTACCGTGGCAGCTCGCAAACGGTTCGGAGTACGACATGAGCTGGGGAGTGCATTCTGAGGTTGGGAAGTTGCGCACCGTCATGGTGCATCGGCCAGGCCTCGAGCATCGCAGACTGACCCCAACGAACGCCCACGAGCTCCTTTTCGACGACGTCATATGGGTTGATCGGGCGGAACAGGAACACGACGCGTTCACCGATGTGATGCGAGATCGCGGGGTGGAGGTCCTCTACGCCCAGAAACTGTTCGCCGAGGCGCTCGCTGACCAGGAAGCCAAACGATGGGTGCTCACGCACATGCTGTCCGAGCGCATGATCGGTGTGGCCGCTGCACAGCATGTCGCTGAGGTCGTCGACGCCTTGACGACCGAGGAGATCGCCGAGTTCCTCGTCAGCGGGGTCATTCCCCGAGAACTCGGTATCGACGGTGTTGATCTCTTCTACGAGTCAGTCGATCCATCCTCGCTGACGCTCGCTCCGCACCCCAACTTCATCTTCCAGAGGGATCCGTCGTCATGGATCTACGGCGGGGTGACGATCAACCCGATGGCGATGCCGGCTCGTCGGTACGAGTCGATGATTGCCGAGGTGATCTATCGCTTCCATCCACGCTTCACCGCTGACGGACCCGTCGACATCTGGTTCGGAGGATCGGCCGAGGACTGGGGAAGTGCAAGCATCGAGGGCGGGGACATCGAGGTCATCGGCAACGGTGCCGTGATCGTTGGTCTGAGCGAGAGGACCTCGCATCAGGCCGTGTCCCTGCTTGCAAAGCACCTCTTTGCGGCCGGTGTTGCCGACAAGGTCCTCACGATGGCATTGCCCAAGGAGCGGTCCTTCATGCATCTCGACACGGTTATGACGATGATCGACCGTGATGCGATCACCGCATATCGGGCCGTGATCGATGACGCCCGCGTGTGGTGCATACGACCGGGCGACTCTCCAGACGAACTCGTTGTCGATGAGCGCCCCGAAGGCCTGGTGTCTGCCATGGCAGACGCACTCGATCTCGATGAGCTTCGAGTCATCGGGACAGGTGGAGATGATCTGGCCGCTGCCCGCGAGCAGTGGGATGATGGCAACAACGTCGTCGCTCTGGAGCCTGGCGTGGTGATCGCCTATGAGCGCAACACGCACACGAACCAGCAGCTACGCCAGGCCGGGGTAGAAGTACTGGAGATTCAGGGATTCGAGCTCGGAAGAGGGCGTGGAGGTGGGCACTGCCTAACCTGCCCCCTCGAACGAGACGCATAAGGAGACAGCATGCAGCCAGATCTTTCGGGGAGGAGCTTCCTCAAAGTCATCGACTTCGAGCCAGCCGAACTCAGGCACTTGCTTGACCGTTCGGCCCTGCTCAAGAAGGCGAAGGCAGCAGGCATAGAAGCTCAGCATCTGTCGGGCAAGAACATCGCACTGCTCTTCGAGAAGACATCAACACGCACCCGTGCAGCCTTTGAAGTTGCTGCCTATGACCAGGGGGCCCATGTGACGTATCTCGATCCGTCCGGCTCCCAGATGGGACACAAGGAGTCGATCGCTGACACCGCTCGCGTGTTGGGTCGCTACTACGACGCCATCGAGTACCGGGGCGCGGCGCACGACAACATCGAGATCCTTGCCCGCCACGCGGGCGTGCCCGTGTACAACGGTCTGACGGACGAATGGCATCCCACCCAGATGCTTGCCGATTTCCTCACGATGGATGAGCACTCGAGCAAGCCGCTGCGTGAAACCGCGTTCGCATTCGTCGGCGATGGCCGGTTCAACATGGGCCGATCGTTGCTCGTGATGGGTGCATTGATGGGATGCGACACGCGCATGGTTGGCCCTGCTGTCTATGCACCACCTGCCGATGTGATCGCTATCGCAGAGGGGATTGCCACCCAGACAGGCGCCCGGATAACGATCACCGATGACCCGGAGGCAGGCGTTGCAGGTGCCGACTTCGTCCACACCGATGTGTGGGTGTCGATGGGTGAGCCGAAAGATGTATGGCGTTCCCGCGTGGAGGAACTCAAGGCGTATCAGGTGAACGCCGACCTCATGGCTGCAACCGGTGTCGACGATGCGAAGTTCATGCACTGTCTCCCCGCCTTCCATGACACGAACACCGTTGTAGGTGCAGACATCATGGAGGCAACGGACATGCCGAAGGGTCTCGAGGTCACCGAGGAGATCTTCGAGTCACCGGCCTCGATCGTGTTCGATCAGGCGGAGAACCGCATGCACACGATCAAGGCCCTCATGGTCGAGACGCTCTCCCCGGTGTCCGCGTAGAAACCTGTCCGCCTGGGAACCGGCCACCGAGGAGATATGGGTTGTCACTAGTTCAGTGAATCAACGGTTACCCGCTCCTGAGCAATGTCTGGTGCGCGACTTGGTTCGACCACCAGATTCGGGAGAATTCGATCAAGCCAGCGTGGGATCCACCAGTTCTTGTCGCCGAGGAGTTCCATCGTCGCAGGGACGAGCAGCATTCGGATGATCGTGGCGTCGATCGCCACTGCCGCGGCGAGTCCCAGTCCGAGGACCTTGATGGTCCGTAGGTCCTCGAGCATGAAGCTGCCGAACACGAACACCATGATCAGGGCCGCTGCCGTGATCACTCGGGCAGTCGCTGTCAGCCCGTCCGCCACGGCTTGGCTGTTATCGGAGATGCGATCGTACTCCTCGCGGATCCGTGTCAGGAGGAAGACCTCGTAATCCATCGAGAGTCCGAACACGATCGCGAACAGCATCATCGGGATGAACGGCTCAATGGGTCCGGGCTCGACACCGAGGATGGATCCGCCCCATCCCCACTGGAATATGGCCACGACGATCCCGTATGCGGCTCCGATCGCAAGCAGGTTCATACCGACCGCTTTGAGCGGTACGAGCACTGACCGGAACACGGCCATCAGGAACAGGAACGAGATCAGGAGGACGGCACCGTAGAAGTACCAGATCCGTTCGGACAGGTAGTCGGAGAAGTCGACGTTTGCGGCGACGGGTCCGGTGATCAGGATCTCAGTCCCCATGCCCTCGTCAATCTGCGGGACGACATCGCTGCGCAGCGTATGGAGGAGATCGGCCGTTTCCTGGTCCTGGGGAGCTGTCTCAGGTGTTACCTGCCACAGCACGGCAGTTGGCTGTTGAGGATCGTTCGGAACTCCGGGGGACACGTGGGCAACGCTGTCCACCTGCTGAAGCGTGCCGGTCACCTGCTGGATCTCCATATGGTTGACGTCCTCGGGGAGTTCAGTGATGAGGATCAGGGGTCCGTTGGCGCCGGGGCCGAAGCCTTCCTCGAGTAGGTCGTACGCCTGTCTCGTCGTGGTCTCCTCCGGGTCATTGCCGGCGTCGGCGAAGCCGAGTTGTATGGAGAAGACGGGAACGGCGACGATCGCGAGCAGCAGGGTCGCTGAGAACGTGATGATGATCGCTCTGCGCTGCACCAACCGGCTCCATCGATACGACACCGTCTCCCCCATCGGTTTGTCTGATCCCAGGTTGACGACCCTGCTGAGGGGCCCCTTGAAACGGCCGGCGATGACAACGATCGCTGCGAGGGGAGCGCCGATCAGCAGCGCAGGGGTGTCGAGAGCGACGCCTGCGAGAGCGACCGCGACCAGGAGTGATCCGATGAGGCCGCTCCAACGGGTGATCTGGATGCGTTCGCCTGCGAGGCCGATGAGGGCAGGGAGCAGTGTCACCGACGCCACCATTGTGAGCATCACGGTCGTGGCAGCAGCGAACGCCAGGCCTGTTACGAACGTGACACCCATGAGCAGCATCCCGAGAAGAGAGACAACAACGGTTACTCCGGCGAAGAGAACCGCTCGACCCGCAGTATCGAGGGATGCAGCGACCGAGTCGCCGACTGATTCGCCGGTCTTGAGATGTTCCTGGTACCTGGTGACGATGAACAGGGCGTAGTCGATGCCGACGCCGAGTCCGATCATGATGCCGATGGTCGCGGCGAAGTCCGGCATCTCGATGAGGTTGCTCAGCAACGCCGTGGTGAGTACGCCAGTGCCGACTCCGGCGAGGGCTGTGGCGATGGGGAGGCCCATGGCAAGCACGGAACCGAACGACACGATGAGGATGAAGATCGCGAAGGCCAGCCCGAGCATCTCGGAACTTGGCGGCTCACGATCGCGGAACATGTCTCCACCCAGCTCGATCTGGAGTCCGTCGATGTCAGGTGAGATGGTGGCGATCTCTTCAGCGATCCTTGCGCCATCGGTAGTGGTTGCGCCGGCTTCGAGGATGAGCTGGGCGTATGCCACGTTCCCTGCGCTGTCTCCAGTGATTGAGATCTGGCTTGCGCCGATGGGGGAGTAGGGACTCATGACATTGACGACACCGTCGAGTTCCTTCGTCTCCTCGAAAAGGGTCGTCATGCTGGATTGCACTTCTGGGTCGGCTACGCCCTGGTCCGCCTTGAACACGATGGTGCCGGTGTCGCCTCCGGCACTGGGGAATTCGACAGCGAGGATTTCAAGGCCAGCACTGCTCTCAGATGCCGGTGCCGTGATGTTGGATGTGAACGCGGGGCCGATCGTGACAACAGCGCTGGCGAGTATTGCTACCGTCACCAACCAGGCGGCGATGTAGCGCCAAGGATGAGAAGAAGCGAAGTGGCCGATTCGAGCAAGCATTGGGATCTCCAAGAATGAGACAGAATGACTAAGGCGAGACAAACTGTACCATCTCTGTGGAGGTAACGCAAGATGAAGGCTGACAAGAAGACGAACCCTCAGGTGCAGCGCACCCGTGAACTGATGCTGGACGCTGCCGCTGACCTGCTTTCCCGGGGCGGTCCCGAGGCTGTGACGCACCTACACGTTGGGGAGGAAGCCGGTGTCGCGAGGGCGACCGTGTACCGTCATTGGCCGAACCGTGCCGACATCCTGCTCGACCTGCTGCATAGGGGAGCGAGCATGGATTTCGAGCCACCGTCGGTGGATCTGCCCATCGAGAAGCGTGTGGCCGAAGGTCTTCTGGCTGCTGCTGGTGCACTCGGCGGAGCGGCTGGCCGAACGTTGAGCGCGATGGTTGGCCTTGCTGAGTGGGACGCTGAGGTGTCTGCCGCGCTGGAGCAGCTGACAGAAGCCGGACCGAGGTTGCTACGCCAGATGCTCGCCGCAGGGGTCGAGGCTGGGGAGCTTGCGGCCGATACGGACGTTGATCTGCTCGCTGATCGTTTGATCGGGCCGCTGTTCCTCAGGCGTCTGCTATATCACGATGTTCTGACGGACGCCTACGTCGAGCGGCTCGTGGCCGCCACGCTTTCACCACACCTTCCGAACTGAGGCCTGACGGCTTCACACAACCTTCACCGCAGCGACCGTGGAGCCTTGATGTTCCTTTGGTTACCTATGAGTAGGCAATCGAAAGGAATCCACCATGTGGAAGAAATCCATGGTCATCATCGGCGGAGCGGCCCTTGCCGTTTCGATTCCGATGGCGGCTCTCGCAGCAACGAGCGATGTTGGGACCTTGGGAAGCTTCGATCCGATCGGCGCTGATGATGCTCCGTACGCAGAGCGTTATCAGGCCTCGGATGTCGACGCAGAACAGACCCAGGCCCGAACCGCCGTCCGTCAGCAGCTGAGGACGCACATCGAGACAGGCCCACCCGAGGGCTTCGAGCCGGTCCAGCAGCAACTGCGCGAGCATGATCAGCTGGGTACGGGCAATCCCGACGCTCGTCAAGCCAATACCGGCGTTGCAAAAGGCAATCCCGACGCACCGATGCTCGGTGACGGCACGGGTGACTGCACCCAGGACGGAGAGCCATTGGGCACCGGACCACACGGACCCGGAGGCCGCAACAACGGATAACTGAATCGCACGGTGTTGGAAGGGCGTGACATGCCTCCTTTGGCACGCCCTTCCTGCGCGTTTCGGGTGTGATGCATCCCAAAACATCAACCAATCGGCAGAGCGCTATCGGCTACCCCACCGTATAATCACGGCTCCACACGACGCGGGGTGGAGCAGTCTGGTAGCTCGTCGGGCTCATAACCCGAAGGTCGCAGGTTCAAATCCTGCCCCCGCTACGAAGAAAACCCTTGGCATTCCTACATGTGCCGAGGGTTTTCTCGCGTAGCGGGGTTGGCCGTTTTCTCCCTTCTACCGGGTCTTCTACCGGGTTTACTACCGGGGTCAGCCGGTAGAAGCCTCAGGGACGATCAGGTTCTCGAATATCCGGGCCGCTTTGGCTTGCATGCCGGGGAGGACATGCTGGTAGGTGTCGATGGTGAACGCCGGGTTGCCGTGTCCGAGACGTTCACTGACGACCTTGACCGGGACTCCGGCTTTGATGAGCAGCGTGCCGTGGGTGTGCCGGAGGTCGTGCAGCCTGATCCTGGGGACTTCCGCTCTTTTCACCATTCTCTCGAATGTTTGTGAGATCGAATGCGGGTGGATCGGCTGCCCGGCGGAGTCGGTGAACACCCACCCGGACGGTTCGACACCGACAACCGCCTGTTCGGTCTGTTGCCAGCCACGCCACGCCGAGAGCACTTGGATGGTTGTGGCGTCGAGGTCGATTGCTCGACGCGAGTTGCTCGTCTTGCCCCTCGACTCGTGCAGGTCATAGCCGACAGAGACGAGCCCGCGGTTGATCGACAGCGTCGCCATCTCAAGATCAACATCCCTCCATTTCAGACCCAACAGTTCGCTGCGTCTCAAGCCCGTCATCGAGACAAGCCACAGCGCAGCGAAGAGGCGATGACCGGACGCTTCACGCAGGAACGCCTGCAGCTGTGGGGCTGTCCAGGCCTGCTGTTCGATCTTGGGGATCGCTCTGAGTTTCGGTGCGTGAGCGACGTAGGCGACGTTGCGTGTCACGATGCCTCGTCGCACTGCGTCGTTGAGAGCACCACGGATGATGAGATGGATCTCCAACACGGTCTTGGGTGCCAGGGGCTTTCGTCCGTCCGTCGGGTGCAGCTTCTGGTCGTACAGTGCTTCGAGATGATGCGGCTTGAGTCGCCTGATCGCCACCTTGCCGAGGGTGGGGAGGATGTGCCGGTCGATCTTGCGCCGATACCCATCCCACGTCGAGCGAGCCAGCTCGAGTTTCTTGCCCGGCAGCCATCTGGTGGTCAGGTAGGCACCGAACGTGAGCGAGCGTCCTTCGTCGTTTCGTCCGTTCAGGTCCTTGGCGAGACGAGCAGCGAGCCGCTTCGCGTCCTCACGGCTCGTACCGGCTGGATGCCACTTCCGGAGTTCCTTGCCTGTGACTGGGTCGAGTCCTTCGTAGATGACTGCATACCAGCGGTCGCCCTTCTTTGCTACATAGCCTTTCACGGTTCCTTCTCCTTTCGGGTTACCGACGTTCGGAACCCGGTAGAAGGATCGGTAGAAGATGCGGGCAGCAGGAGATCGAGCTGGTTCAGGATGTGTCGGTAGGGGAGTGGCAGTCTCTCAGCGATGCTCACCGAAGACGTTGGCCGTTCCTTCGTTGGTATGTCCTATGTCGGATGCGGGTAGCTCTGCTGTTGTGGTGGGGCCAGCTGCCGTCTTAATGGTGATGAGATGTATCGTCTCAATTCTGACTCGGAACTTGCCCCAACGGAACGGTGACAATTGATGACTCGCACGACCATTCTCTCGTTGCTGCTCGCATTCGGTTTGGTTCTAGGCGCTTGCAGCAGCGGAGGTGCGGACGGGGCGGTTGCATCGATTGACGCGGATGTTGACGACACCGAGGTGCAGAGCGTCGAGTCCGAGTCGATTCCTGGTGAGGATGCTGTGTTGGCATTCACTGCTTGTCTGCGAGATGAGGGTCTTGAGATCGGTGATCCCGATATCGATGAGGAAGGGAACCTTGTGGCCCCAAACATGCATGCCATTGCTGGTGAGACACTGGATATCCCTGCAGTGCATGCGGCGTTCGATGCTTGTCGAGGGTTCCTTGACAATGTGGCCTTCGGTATGAGTTCAGAAGACCTCACCGGGCGTGAGGACGAGCTTCTCGCTTTTGCTGTGTGTATGCGTGAGAACGGTTACGACATGCCCGATCCGGACTTCTCTGGGGACGGTCACAGTGGCGCGGGGCCGTTCGGTGATGCCATCGACACCGATGATCCTGATTTCCAGACGGCAGCGGAATCGTGTGAAGGCATCGTTGGCGGCTAGGACCGCACCGGGCTCGGATGGATCGGTGCTTTCTGCAAGGTGTGTGAATAGGTGTCAGCGCCCGAGCCTGGCGACCCTTCGATGGACTTTGTCAGGTGGCAGTGGTTCTGACCGTCGGGACCGTCAGAGTGAATGTTGCTCCGTGGCCGAGTCCGGGTGAGGTGACGTCGAGGTCACCTCGGTGTGCTCGGGCGAGGGAGCGGGCGATGGTGAGCCCAATGCCTGCACCTCCCGGCGCGGAGCGGTCGGCTCGGTAGAAACGGTCGAACACGGCATTCATCTGTTCTTTGGTCAGGCCCCGGCCGGTATCGGTGACGGAGAGCTGAACGGTTGCCGCGTCGGCGGCACCCGCAACTGTGACGGTGCCTCCTTCGGGTGTGTGGGAGAGCGCGTTGCCGATGACGTTGGTGAGGATCTGAGTGATCCGGTCTCGGTCGCCACGAACCGGCATCGACGGGAGATCGGCGACAACAAGGTCCACACGCTTCGCTGCAAAATGTGGTTGGAGGCGTTCTGTGACTGTTCCAACGTCGTCTGACAGGTCGTGGTCCTCAGGGCGGATGGGGAAGCTGCCCTCCTCGACGGCCGACAGTTCAGCGAGATCGGTGGCGAGGCGTTCGAGGCGTGACGTCTCTCGACTGACTGCCAAGTAGATTTCGTTGGAGGGTTCGAAAACACCATCGGTGAGGCCTTCCATGTATCCATGGATAGTCGCGAGTGGTGTGCGAAGTTCGTGGGCGACCTCAGCGATCAGTCGCAGTCTCCGTATCTCCGTCTGCTCGAGTTCCGACGCGAGCATGTTGACGTCGTCCGCGAGCGCCGCGAGTTCTGCCTCGTGGGGTGGCTCCACACGCTCGGAATATGCGCCACTCGCGAGCCTCCGGGTTGCCGAACGAATCCGGTCGATTGGTCGGATGAGCCGGTTGGACGCGACGATTCCGACGACGAGCGCTGCGATGGTACTGACGACGGCGGCAGCGAACACGGCTCGACCGAGCCCCTGCAGGATGCCTGATTCGAAGTCTGCGGAGGCCTGTTCACCGAGCTCCGGACCCACGACGCTGTCCATGAAGTCAATGTGGTCACCAATGAACGTCGGCGCGAGCACAGCCGTTGCGATGAGGACGGTTATCACGCCGACGAATACCACGAGCACATGGGAGAGCATGAGCCGTGTGCGCAGGCTGTCCCTCGCTCGACTCACTGTGGTTCTCCGATGAACTTGTAGCCAGCACCCCTCACAGTCGCAATGAACCGAGGGGTAGATGCGTCATCACCGATGGCCTTCCTGATGTTGCCGACGTGGACATCAACGACCCGGTCAACACCGTAGTGGTCCCAGCCCCAGACGCGATCGAGCAACTGTTGACGCGAGAAGACCCGGTTGGGGTTCTCAGCGAGTGCGGTGAGTAGGTCGAATTCGAGGGCGCTCAGCTCAACGGTCGCTCCGTCTGCCCTAACTTCCCGCGACCGGGCATCGATGCTCAGACCGTGGAAGTCCAGCAGGTCCGTACTGGACGGTTCGGTCGCCCGACCGCGCCGTAGCACCGCGTTGATCCGCGCCGCCAGTTCCCTAGGGCTGAACGGTTTTGTGACGTAGTCGTCGGCACCGACGCTGAGACCCACAACACGATCGATCTCGTCGGCTCGTGCGGTCAGCATGATCACCGGAACCTCAGATGAAGCGCGGATCCGCCGAAGAACCTCGAATCCGTCGATGTCGGGGAGACCGACATCGAGGATCACAAGGTCCGGTGCCGTTGCTTGGAGGTACGTCGCGGCATCTGAACCGGTCGCGACATCATCGACCGTGAATCCGTCGTTGAGCAGGTAGTTGCGCAGCATTCGCCTTAGTTCGGGTTCATCATCAACGATGAGGATGCGGGTACCTGTCATGGAACGATGCTAGGAGCCCAGCAACGACAGTTCCTCGCGCCCCGGCCCCTGCGTCTGAAGCGGGTCATGCACTTGGTAGCACGACGAGCGTGCCTGTCATACCGAGGGAGGCGTGCCCGGGTATCGAGCACAACGTCTCGTATGTGCCCGGTGTGGTGAAGTCCAGCCCGGTCGTGACCGTCTCACCCGGCGATGCCTGCACGCTGATGCCCAAATCAGGGATCGTGAGGTCGTGAACGGCGGCTCCCGTGTTGGTGAGCGTGAGGTTCACCTGCCCCGCCGTGACCGTGAGGTCGGCAGGGGAGAAGGCGAAGTCCTCCAGTGTGACGGTCACGTCCACAGCATCCTCGAAAGCTGGGGGAGCGGGCCGCGAATCGTTCGAACCGGACCAGAAGTTGCCCATCATGCCGGGCCCCATTCCTCGAGCGGATCCCATAGGTGCCTCTGCCGAGCCGTGGGGGAACCTGAACGTTCCCCACGTTTGTGAGGAGTCCATTCCGAACAGCCCGAGTACCACGAATCCGAAGATAGCAATCCCCACGGCACCGATACCGAAGCCCAAGAGTGTCCTTTGCATCGTGATCATCTCTCGAGTTCAGCGCGCCGCAGCTGGAACTCGTCGGTATCGATGTCGCCCCTTGCATATCGCTGTTCGAGGATCTCGATTGCGCGCGTTGACGTGTCCTGGCGTACTCGTGTGTCTCCTGTGCTTCTGATGCCCCAGACGATCAGTGCGATCGCGCCGAACCAGAAGAGGGCCATGAAGATCATGCCCATGCCTCCGTATCCCCACATCATGTGTTGCTCCTTCCAGTAAGAGTGTTCTTGTACTGGTAGGTAACAAGGCCAACGTCAAGGCTCGCGCCGGGTTCGTGCAAAGCTCGTGTAAAGGCGGAAAGGGGGAGTATCGCGATAGTGGCCGCTCCGCTACCGCTGCGTCTCCTGCCATGTTGCGAACCACTGGAACGATCGCTCCTCTGGTCCCCAGGTTGACTTGAGGAATTCGATCACATCAGCAATCTCTGTGTCCGAGAGCCGGTCGCCGAAGCCCTTCATGTTCGAATCGGGATCGAATGAGCCATCAGTGACGACTTCGAGCAGCAGGCTGTCGGAGTGGTGCCAGGCGTGACCGGCCGAGTCCAGCGGTGGCGGTTTGAGGCGACCATCCTCGTCGCGGATCTTCCAGTCGTCTGCCCCGGAGAGGTTCGGCTGGTGACAGATCGCGCAGTTCTGAAGGTAGGTGAACTGTCCAGCGGTTACTCGGCTCGTGTCGAGTTCGGGCGCAGGTGGGGCATCCTCGACACCGAGTCCGAACGTTCGGAAGTCGGACTCTGGAGGACTTGCTGAGCACGCAGACATGGTCAGTACGAGTGCCAATGCTGCTGTGATGATCCGCACCGATGTCTCCTTCTGACGGGCGTTGCGCAACTCGGCGGGACGATAGAACACCGACTGAAATATCAGCCGGTCGCCGGCGGAGCAGGGCTGTTGTCACATATTGTTGTCGGTTTCCTACGACGTGTCGTAGTATCTCGTTGGTCAGGGATTCAGCCACACGTTGGGACACGGTCAATGCCGAAAGATCCATTTCTCGAAAACGCCGTGATGGACGTTCTCTGGGATTCCGGAGGATGGCTAACTCCGCGTGACGTGCAGTCCCGACTCCCTGTTGAGCGAACCGTCGAATACACAACTGTCATGACGGTGCTCGCGCGGCTGTGGAAGAAGGGTCGGCTCGAGCGCGAACGCAGCGGCAGGGCTTACGCCTATATCCCCGTGCATACCCGCGACGAGCACGCTGCACTGCGGATGGAAGAGATTCTCGAAGCTGCTGGCGATCGCTCGCTCGCCCTTACCCAATTCGCTGAGCAGCTTTCGGCACCTGAACGCGAGAAGCTCAAGGTCATCCTGGAGGGTGAATGACGAGCGACATCTTCTCCGAAGCATTGATCGTCGCAACGGTCGGTCTCGTGGCCATGCCGTTAGCAGCCCGGCGCGTGCGAAACGCCTTCCGGCCGGTTGAACTCACCCGGTACAACGCGGTGACGATGTCGAGCGGCGTCGTACTCCTCCTCGCTGCCCTCGTCGTATGCGCCGCCCCAGTAGTCGGCGCCCTTGGTGGTGTCTCGGTGCTTGATCGACACTTCTTCCCTGGAGACACGATTATTGGGTGGCTCTCTGCTGCTGCCGCGATGACGCTGATCGTGACACTGGTCGTCGGGTATCGAAGAGTTCGGACGGTAGAAGCCCGACTGCGTGTTGAACCATCCGTTGGCGAGCATCTTGCCTTGGATGGATACGATCTGGTGGTGCTGGGGTTGGAGCAGCCCATGGCATATGCGATTGGCGGACATCACCCACAAATTGCTATCACCAGCGGGCTCCTCGACAAGCTCTCGGTACCAGAACTTGTGTCAGTTATCGAACACGAAGCAGCGCATATCTCGCTTCGCCACCGGCTCCACCTAACGCTCATCGGCATGATCGAACCCGCAGCGTCGTGGTTCCTTCCTGCGAGGCGGCTGGTCGAGGCGTTCAGGTCTGCTCTTGAGCAAGCTGCCGACTCACGAACCACGGATCGGTCCGCAACGCGGCGGGCCCTCCTCAACGTCAGCGGCGTGCCCACGGCGACCGGTGTGGCGGCGTTCACAGCCGGCAACGTCATCGAGCGCCTTGATGCACTTGGTAGTCCCGACACGCGACGACATACACCGACGCGGACCCTGATGTACGGATCAGCGATGGCGCTCGGTGGCGTCTCGCTTGCAACACTCGTCCTGTTCTGGCTCTGATCAGAACTCACTGGTAGGTACGACCCAACATGACGCCCACGATGTCGCGACGCCTCGCACAGATCCTCGTCTTCGCCCTGCTTCTGATCGTTCTTGTAGCCGCACCTGCGCTTGCCCATGTCGAATTGACCTCCAGCGACCCTGCCGACGGTGCAACCGTCACCGCGGTGCCCGAAACCGTTGAGCTGCTCTTCTCGACAGAGGCGGAACCAGCTGGCGACGGCATCGTGCTCGTCGATGCCAATGGTGAACCCCTTGTGGCGATGGTGGACCAGGTCGCACAGGATCGCATCGTCGTGACCCCCGACGTGCCGTTGGAGAACGGCGCCTACGGGCTTACGTGGACCATGAAGGCGGGAGATGCCCATCCGAAATCGGGATCGGTGACGTTCCGCGTAGATGTGCCAGCTACAGCAGCCGACTCGACAGAAACAGCCCCGTCCGCGCAGGCACAGGACGCACCTGCCGTTGATCCGTTGCCAGTGTTCGACGAACCGAACACGGCTCCGGGCGAGTGGCTTGGACGAATCGGCCGCTGGGCTGCCATGTTCGGTGCGCTCGTCGGCATCGGGGCGTTCGCATTTGCAGCAACTTCGCTCGTTGGCACAAAGAGAGAGGTCCAAGAGGCCGGTTACTGGGTCCGAAGGTCCGGTGTACTGGTTCTGGCAGGCACCGTTGTTGAGGTCCTTGGTGCGTCGATGGCGCTGGCCGGATCGATAGCCGGCGGGCTCTCCCCAGGATCTCTCGTGGGTACGCTGTCGGGTGCCTTCGGTGTTGCCGTTCTATTGCGGGTTGCAGGTGGTGCAGCAATGGTGCAAGGCACCGAGGTGAAGGCATCGAAGGCATCATCACCCCTGGCGGATCCGATGATCGTCAGACCCGGTGGCGATGGTGCGGCTGTGGCAACAGCAGTCTTGGAGCGCCAGCGAGGGCAGGTCGCCTACCGGCTCGACATCCACCACTCGGTGACCGCGCTCATCGGCGTGGGTCTTGTGACCGCGTCGTATCTCTTCGACGGTCACACCGTCACGGCCGCACCAGCCCCGATTGTTCGGTTTGCGAACGTAGCGCATGTGCTTGGCGCTGGCGTGTGGCTCGGAGGCGTGCTTTTGATGGGTCGGACGCTCACCAGCCGCCGGCGGCGAGGCGTCGCGCTCGACGCCGCACCCATCGCCATCCGGTTCTCGCTCGTCGCAGCGGTTGCCCTTGCTGTCGTTGGCGTGGCCGGTTTCGCTCTCACGTGGACCATCCTCGATGCGCCGTCTGAGCTCATTTCGACAGCTTGGGGCCGGCTCCTGATACTCAAACTTCTTGCTGTCGGATCGGCAGCTGCGATGGGTGCATACAACCACTTCATGGTCATCCCCATGCTTGAAGCCAACCGAGACGATGAGCACGCTTCTGATCACCTGCGACGACTCGTACGTATTGAAGGAGGCATACTCCTCGTTGTCGTCGCGATCACCGCGGTGTTCGTGGGAGCAGCATCATGATTCGCAGGAACGCATCATGGATCGGCATCGGTGCCCTTGTCGTGATCCTTGTGATCGCGATGGTCGGGTTTGGGGGGAACTCATCCAACACCGACACAGGCACTGGGATCGCCGTTCAGGACCCTGAACTTGTGGCGGCCGGTGATCCTCTGTATCAGGCCAGCTGCGCAGCGTGCCACGGAACAGATCTCAGAGGGACGGACAAGGGACCATCGCACCTGTCGGTGGTCTATGAACCGAGCCACCACGGCGACGCCGCGTTTGTGCTCGCGGTGCAGAACGGTGTTCGCTCACACCACTGGCCATACGGGGATATGACCCCGGTACCCGGTCTCTCCGATGAGGATCTTGATGCGATTGTCGCGTACGTTCGTGAGAACCAGCGCATCAAGGGATTTGAGCCGTACCCACCGTGAACCCGGCACCAATACTGCTCTGCGCACCGATACCTTGAACTACGACATAAGGTAGTAGTTCATGTCTTCCCATCCGCAATCCCGACAAGGTGTTGATTTCTCCGGTGGCAGGGCAGGGGCCAGCAGCAATAGCGACGGCGTGGGCGAACCAGCTTGAACTTGGCGATGTTGCTGACCCTCGACTCGACCAGTTCGTGAACGAATTCGAGGGATCCAGCTCCGCCCCTGAGCCCAGTGGCCGATGCACCGGGGGTGTTGGCATTCCCTCCAACTGAGAAGGCTCGCGCGTCCAATCAGTGTGATCTGGCTCCCACTTCGGCGAACCGATCCGGTTAGGCCCGATAGTTGAGATCGGTCGCCATGCCAGCTTCGTAGTGTCCCGGTATGAGGCACGCGATTATGGTGTAGTCCTGGTCGTTGTCAGGGAACGTGAACACGAGTGTCTCGATTTCGCCAGCGTTCAGTACGACAACGACATCATCTGCCCCGTCGTCGTGATCGGCTTCGTCGTCGTGATCATCATCAGCATGGCCGTCGGCGATGTGCTCGTCGATTCGATGTTGGTTGGTGAGTCGGAATTCGTGCTCGGCAACGCCCGAGTTGGTGATCAGGAACTCGACTGTCTCGCCCGGAGAGAACTTGAGGCTATCTGCCGCAAAGGCCATCTCCGTCATGTCGATCGCGATCACACGTCCATAGTCTCCTGAAGCTTCCACGGTGGGTGCTTCTTCGGGAAGCGTTTCCACGGTGGGTGCCTTTTCGGGAAGCGTTTCCACGGTGGGTGCCTTTTCGGGAAGCGTTTCCACGGTGGGTGCCTTTTCGAGCGGCACGCTGGCGCCGTCGGTCTCGGACAACTCGCCGCAAGCTGCGGCGACGAGCAATACGGCTCCAGCGAGAGCCATCAAGATCATGTTTTGCTTCCACATTGTGGACTCCTTGTTCAGAGCGGGTCTGTTCACGGCGGATATGGCTCGAAGCCCTCGATGCGTTGGATTTCGCGTACGTATGCGATGATCCGCTCGGCGTCGTCCGGCGTGAGATTCGAGATGGGGGGCATGTTGCCGAAGTTCCAATGGTGAGCGGGAACGCCGTTGAACATTGCGTTCATGTAAGACTCGTCGGAGTGATGTCCGGGTTGATACACGACAGAGAGTTGCGAGGATCCAATCTCTGTTCCCCGAAGATCGGAGCCATGACACGCTGCACAGCTCGCCCGATACAACACTTCGCCCTCTGCTACTAGCGCCGGATCCTGCACAGGGATGGCGAATTCGCTCTGACCGGTCATGGGATCTCGCGGTGACGAGTTTCCTCCCAAAGCCACAATGGCCACCACCGCGAGAACGACTCCTGCAACGATCATTGGCACTATGAGCTTCTTCACTTCGTCATCCCGTCGTGGTCGACATGCTCTTGCGTCAGCCGTCGTTGGTAACCGCTCTATATACTACGCTATGTCGTAGATTTACCCTACCCCACTGGGGGTGGGGTAGGTTCTGCCGCGCAATGGGAACACCAACGGAGCAACGAATGCCGCCAGAACTGGACATGAACGTGAGCGAAACCGCCGACGGCTGTCCGTGTTGCAGGCTTTGTCACCTCAGTGATGATGCGTCACACGGACACGGGGAGCACGCAGCAGTGGAAGCCGACGCAGATGGTCGTGTCGATCATCCTGCTGAGGAAGGCCACGGAGATCACACGTTGGCAGCTTCCGGCGAGCATGCGGGACATGGCCCTGACCACACAGGTCACGAGGAGATGTTCCGAAAGCGGTTCTGGATTTCGTCCGCCCTGAGTCTCCCTGTTCTGTTCTGGAGTGGAACGATCCAGGATTGGTTCAGCTACACGGCCCCAGAGTTCACCGGATCGTTCCTCATTGTTCCGGTGATTGCGACTTTCATCTTCACCTATGGCGGTTTCCCGTTCCTGTCGATGTCTGTGTTCGAGCTGAGGAACCGGCGGCCCGGGATGATGACTCTCATTTCGCTGGCGATATCGGTCGCCTATTGGTTCTCGATGCTCACGATTGTCATGCCGAGCATCGGAGAAGACTTCTTCTGGGAGCTTGTGACGCTGATCGACATCATGTTGTTGGGCCATTGGATGGAGATGCGCAGTGTCAGGCAAGCTTCGGGTGCTCTCGGTGCTCTTGCCAGACTCATGCCCGACACAGCAGACATTGATGGACCGGACGGTGTTGTCGCGACCGTTCCAGTCAGCGAACTGACAAGGGAACAGATCATGCTGATCCGCCCCGGTGCGAGCGTGCCAGCCGACGGTGTGGTGACCGGTGGCGAATCGGACTTCGACGAGGCGCTCATCACAGGCGAGTCACGCCCGGTCAGGAAGCGTGTCGATGAGACGGTGATTGCTGGCACGATCAACAGCGGGTCAGGCGCTGTTCGAGCGCGCGTAACGGCAACTGGTGACGACACCGCATTGTCGGGGATCATGAAGCTCGTTGCTGACGCCGAGGCGAGCAAGTCGCCAACCCAGCTCCTGGCAGACAGAGCGGCGTCAGTGCTGTTCTATGTTGCTGTCGCGGCTGCAGCACTTACGGCGGTCGTCTGGACGGTGGCGTACGGCGGCTTCGATGAACGAACGATCGCCCGTGTGGTCACCGTTCTCGTAATTGCCTGCCCCCACGCGCTAGGCCTCGCCATCCCTCTTGTCGTCTCCAACACGACGGGAATCGCCGCGGACAATGGCATCCTGATTCGCAAGAGGGAGGCGATTGACACGGCGCGCAATCTCGATGTCATCGTCTTCGACAAGACAGGGACACTCACGACAGGGCAGATGGGAGTCGCCGAGATCGCAACGATCAACGGCATCCCAAACGAGAGAGCCCTCGCTCTCGCAGCTGCAGTCGAAGGAGATTCTGAGCACCCAATAGCGAGAGCTATCCGTGAGTCCGCCGCGGCCCGCCGGGTATCTGTTCCTATTCCTACCTCATTCGAAGCGCTGAAGGGCCGCGGTGTCCGAGCAACAGTTGATGGCACAGATATTTCGGTAGGGGGACCGAGGCTCGTCGAGTACATGGATGCCGACATCCCGGGCACACTCGCGGCTCTAGCCGACGCGGCTGGTGATCGAGGACAATCGGTGGTGTACGTGATCGAGGCACAGACACCGATTGCAGCGATCGCGATCTCTGACCTTGTGCGATCCGAAAGCGACGAAGCGATCGGATCCCTGAAACAGCGCGGTGTCAACGTTGGGATGATGACAGGAGACAGTGATGATGTTGCCCAGGCCGTCGCGAGCGAACTAGGCATCGACATCGTCTTGTCCCAGGTGCTTCCCGCCGACAAGGATGCCCACGTCACCCGACTCCAAGAGAACGGTGACGATGTTGGCATGGTCGGGGACGGTGTGAATGACGCTCCAGCGTTGGTACGGGCTGACATTGGGATCGCTATTGGCAGCGGAACCGACGTGGCCGTCCAGTCCGCAGACCTCGTCCTTGTGAGCAATGACCCAAGGGGCGTCGTGAAGATCCTCCGGTTATCGGCAGCAAGCTACCGCAAGCAGCTTGAGAACATCTGGTGGGGGGCGGGCTACAACATCGTGATGATTCCCCTCGCCGCCGGGGTACTCGTGCCCTGGGGCTTCGACATGCCCCCGGCAGTCGGTGCCGCGCTCATGTCCTTGAGCACCATCATCGTTGCGGTGAACGCCCAGTTGCTCCGCCGCCTGAATCTCGAGGCGGACTGAAGCCGGGAGTGGAATATGGCCGGCCGGAGGGCCGTTGTTTGATCTGAGCACCGTGTGGTGCCGGTGGGAGGAGAGACGTTTTGGCTAGGAAGAAGCAGGCGACCGGGAAACCGGTCGACAAGACAAAGCAGGCTGAGAAGCGGGCCCGACGCAAGGAACGTCAGGCTGCCGAAGCCAGAGCCAAGCAGGTCGCGAACCGCAAGCGTCGAACAAAGGTCGGTCTCTCGGTTCTTGCCGCGGCAGTTGTTGTTGGAGCGATCGGATTCGTCATCGTGGACAAGGCTGTAGCTGACGAACTCCCCGGCGTCTCCCAGCAGGCCTATGAAGGCCGCGACCATGTCGAGTCGGGGCAGACTGTTGCGTATGCCACTGCGACACCGACCAGCGGTACACACGCGGCAAGTTCAGCCCGGTGCGGTGTATTTGCGCAGCAGGTGCCCGCAGAATTCGCCGTGCACTCCCTTGAACACGGTTCTGTTGTGATCTGGTACCAGCCCACTCTGGCGGCTGAAGAGATATCGGGTCTTGAAGCAATCGTGAATCAATTCAATGACCGCGTCATCCTGTCTCCCAATGCCCAGTTGAGCCAACCGGTGGTTGCCACGGCATGGAATCGTCTGAAGGCCTACGACGGTGCCGACGCTGAGCTGGAGCAGTTCATCGAGACGTACCGCAATCGTGGACCGGAGAGCTTCAGCTGCACCTACTGACCATCAGGTCTTCATGAGCCCATCAGCAGACAACAGCACGGACCAGACCGATGTCACACGCCGCTATGACCGGATGGCGCGCATCTATGACATGCAGGACGCACCCATGGAGATCATGGGAACCAGGAAGCGGCGTCGAACGCTGATCGGGACCGCAGATGGGACAGTGCTCGAAACGGGTGTTGGAACCGGCAAGAACCTCCGTCACTACCCACCGGAGGTCGAGGTCACTGGCATCGATGTGTCGTCCCAGATGCTCGAACGAGCCGAGGATCGCTTGGCAGCGCTTGCGGTGAAGGCTGAACTCGTTGAAGCGGACGTGCAGGATCTCCCCTTCGACGATGACACATTCGATACTGCGGTGGGTGCTTGTGTGTTCTGCTCCGTGGCGGATCCCGTACGAGGCCTTCAGGAGCTTGGCCGAGTGGTGCGTCCGGACGGCCAGATATTGCTGCTTGACCATGTCCGGCCAACGAACAGGCTCCTGGGTCGCATCGCGGACATCATCAGCGAACTAACAAGACGAGTCTTCGGATTCCGAACGAACCGACGAACCGAAGAGAACGTGGCAACTGCAGAACTCGAAATACTCGAAGTGACTCGCAACGGGATATGGCCCCGGATAGTCGCCCGGCCACAGCGATCCGACAGAGCAATGGATCAGCGACCACCATGATTCAGTGGCCCAATCCGAATCGTCAATGACGAGCATGTGCCTTGGCTTCGGGCGATCTCCATCGCGCGTCCATCGCGCGAGAGGGTGGGATAGAGAGGGAAATGCTGAGAAACGCTGAGAGGCGAAAACCGAGGCTGCATAGGCATTTCGGGCGTTTGGCCCGGCCAGCGGGAGGGGTCTTCTCGGGCTCATAACCCGAAGGTCGCAGGTTCAAATCCTGCCCCCGCTACGAAGAAAACCCTTGGCATTCCTACATGTGCCGAGGGTTTTCTCGCGTCTGGAGTGGCTCTGCGGAACCCCTCTGAAGCCATTCTGAAGCCCAACGGGCGTGCTCCACCAACCTGAGGCTTCTTCGAGACGTGTGAGCGATGTGGTCCGTACTGGGTCGGTTGGAGACCAATGTCTCCGCCAAACCAGGGGAAGGCCAATCAAGGCAGCTATGAGCGGAATAGGTGATCGTGGGTAGGCGTTGTCCCGGTAACCGCTCACAGCTTCAAGGAGATCAACCCATGGACGACATGCAGTTTCCCACGCCTTCAGAAGGCATCGTTCTCACCCATTTCCTGGTCTCCAGGGACGTTGCGGCTTCCAGAGACTTCTATGCCGGAGTTCTCGGTGGAACCGCCGTCATGGACGGTGGGCCAACAATCGTGAAACTCGCCAATAGCTGGGTCATCATCAATGAGGGTGGCGGACCGACCGAGGACAAGGCCGAAGTGTTTCTCGATGTTCCATCCGATCAGAACAGAGTTAGCGCGTTCATGAATATTCGTGTCGCTGACATCCAGAAGGTCTACGACGATTGGTCGGCGAGGGGAGCGACGTTTCTGACACCTCCCATCGACAGAGGATCAGAAATCCGCTGCTACATGCGGGACCCGGATGGCCACTTGATCGAGGTTGGACAGGTAACCGGCGTTCTCACATAGAGACCACAGGATCAACCGTAGAAAACGAAGCCTCTTTGAATCGCCCCAAGTTCTGTGTGGGCTTGACCCGCTTTGGTGGAACAGCCGGGGACGACACCGGGTGTCTCCCCCGGACCGTGTCGATCCATGAGCTGCGTAAGCCTGGAGATTGCTTCTGTGGCCTGGCCCAGTGTGGTGGGGGCTCCGCTTCGGTCGGGCCAAGGACGAGCAACGCATCGTTGAGATCCTGCGAGAGTTCGCATCCGAGACCAGCGATCGGCTTCTGGGGAGACACGACACAATCGCAGATGCCTTCGCCGCGCAGCTTCCCGGTCGGGATCGCCCTCGGCCGCGCGGCGAACTCGATCTTGTCTCCTTGCGCGTGCACGGATAACCCGTATCCGACTCCCTTTGATCTACGGGTCACACGAGTGAGTGGTCGGCGCACGTGACGCGGAGGTCTCGGGGTTCGAGGTCGATGTCGAGGAGCCCGCAGTGGGCGACGCCTCCGTGTTCGCCGCGTTGGTAGTGGTGACACGTGAGGCAGCTGTGATCGATCGAGATGACCCCTGCCCGCTGGAGTGAGGCAATCGTTTCGAGCATGACCTCAAGGGCTGTGCCGCGGTCTGACGAGGGGAGTTCCCTCGTGGCATCCATGATTGGGCCGAGTGCAAGTGAGATCTTGCTCGCGGTCATTGATCCCCGGCGTGTCAACCCTACGAGGGTGACGCGAAGGTCGGTGGGGTCGTCAGTGCGCTCGACGAGGCCCTTGTCCGCAAGCGTGGCGATTGTATCGCTCACGGTCGGCGACGAGACACCGAGTTCCGTAGCGATTGAACCGACCCGGCGAGGGACATCAGGACTCTCACCGAGTAGCTCGACGACCTGAATCTGGAGCGGGCTCAGCCCGTGTGTGGTACCGATCCGCTGCCTTGCAATCCGCACGGCATTTCCTAATCGATCAATCGCGTCGAACAACTTGCGATCAAGGCCAACACGGGACGTCATGGTGCCATGATGGCATGCTTACCAAGTACCGGGAGCGTAGGGACGCGTCCACAGGGTCACGGACAGTGTGATCGCCTTGAACCATGCCTGATACATGGCGTCGATCTGCTCGGGGGAATGGCCCTGACGTCCCAGGAAGTCCTTGATCGTGGCGGTGATCGGCCAGATGAACGCAACCATGTAGCGGAGGGGTACGTACGCTTCAGTGGAGTCAACCCCGTCCGTCCGGTTCTTCTTGTCGGTTGTGTGCCGGACCGCGATCTCCTGTTGGTAGGCGAGCCAGTCGGCGTCCCAGGTGCGTCCGCATAGGTCGCGGATCCACTGCCCGAACCTCACGCGCACGGCGTCGAGATATGCCCCGTCAGGGTTGCCGTCGGACCCGTTGAAGTACCTGACAAGGTGGGGGTGCGATCCGACGTACCCGTACCACAGGTCGAGGACATCATCGACTTGGTCTGCAAGGACTTCCCCGGCGAGCTTGAGCGCCGCGGTGTCGTCGTCGGACCACAGCACTGTCGCCTTGAGGGTCTCGAGATCGTCGAGTGTCACGGGGGATGTAGGCACCTGTCCGTAGGTGTAGCCGGCGATGGTGGTCATTGTGTTGTTGCTCCTTGCTCGGGAACCGTGCAGCCCAGTTCGTCGCAGTTCGTGTCGTGCGCGTGAGGTGGAATCTCTTGGGGGATGTCGGTGACGGCCTCGCCGATCAGGCTGGCGATGGCAGCGCCGAGGGCGAGGTCGTCCTGGTGTCCGAAGGCGTGGTGACGCACGATGCCTGCGCGATCCACGATGATCATCGTCGGGGTACCGCGCATGCCGTAGTGGCGCATCGTCACGGGCATCGGGTCGTCCCCTTCACGGCGATCGACGCCGACGGGGAACGGGATCTGGTACTCGTGCAGGAACGCTTCGAGGGACACAGGCGTCATCGCCGCGTGGTGTTCGAACACTGTGTGCAACCCGAGGACGGTGACGTCTGCACCGAATGTGTCGTGCACGCGTTGTGCCTGCGGGAGACCGTACGCGACGCATCCTGGGCACAGCATCTGGAACGCCTCGATCACGACGATGCGGCCGCGATGAGACGCCAGCGTGGGTGTCTCGTCAACTCCGAACCAGTGGGTGGTTTCGAGGTCGGGTGCGGGGGCGTTCATGAGATGCATCACAAGAGAGTATAGATAGGACTCCTACATATATCAACCACGTGCTTACAGGAGTGCCTCGGGCGGCAGTTTTTCGCATCGTGGAGCCGCACACGCCGCCGACCTGGCCACCAGATACGAGCTCGACGGCATCGGTTTCGACTTCCTGCGTTGGCCCCTCCACTGGGAACTCGAACTCCGTCCAAGTGCCGAACGGCTTGAAGCGTCGTTCGATCGAGCGACACTCCGACAGTTCACCAAGTGGGCAGCACTCCCACGTGACCTCGGAGATCTCCACACGGCGACTGCAGCGCGATGGATACGCGACAACGCAGCATCCCAATGGACCGACTTCAAGGTTCAGGTCATAACGGATGTCGCCGCACAACTCCAAACCGCCGTGACCTCAGTCGACCCCACTATTCGGACCGGCGTTTACATCGTGCCGAGCGACCCGGGCCAACGCAGGCGGTTACTCGGGCAAGACACTGGAGCACTCGGAGCCGTGGTCGACGAACTGTTCCCGATGGTGTACCACAACATCGTGCACCAACCCCTCCGATGGGCGGAAGCTGTCACCGAAGAGATTCGTTCAAGCACAGACAGCCGGGTTCTCCCGGTTCTTCAGATCGAAGCAGTCAACAGCGACGGTTGGGACTGGGGGCCTGCCATGCAGCCGCACGACAAGGAGGCAGCACATGCCGCAGCTCGGAGAGACCCAGTGGGTGCCGTGCTGTTTCCGGGTGAGGCACTCATAGCGATCTGACTGGGAGCCTGCCGCCGCGACATGCCCGGCGGGACTCAGGCCACGTGGACATGGTCGTGGGCAAGAACACCGTCAGCACCATGACGCACACACCATCGAGGGCCTTCCTTGAGCATGCCGAGCCCAACTTCGAGTTGTGAGTTGGTCGACTCACTGTCCCGCAAGGAGGGCCGGGCTGAAGCCGAGTCTGCGTGGTGGCTCAACCTCCAAGCGCACCCCGATGCCATCGTCGATCTCGCTGCCGGCCAACGTCGCGTCATGGAACGGCTGGCGGAGGGGGCGAGCACTCCCCGATAGTGGCTCGTCGGACTCATGACCCGAAGGTCGAATCGATTCGCTCCCGTCGTCTTCTGCCTGTTGGCTAGACCTCCAATGGGTCGACGGTCAACGCAGTGCCGCGAGGATGGTGCGGGTCCCGGTGGTGGCGATCCGCGATGCTTGGTCGGGCGTATCTGCGGCTAGTCCGTACAAGCCGTCGAGAAGTGCTCGGGTGAGGGCTGTGTCGATCTCGAGCGTGAGGTCCGGTCGGAAGTCTCCGCTGTGCCGACCATCTCCGAGGATGTCACTGATGTGCCGCTCGATGGCTTCCTTGTAGCTGTCCAGCACGGCGCGTACCTCTGCTGAGAGTCCAATCCCGAAATCGAATGCATGCTGAGCATGTGAACCGACCATTACGAAGTGGCGAACCATTTGCTCGATCTTGTCAGCGGGGGACTCAGCTATCTGCAGCGCAGCTTCGAGGAGATCGATGCTTTCGCGGTTGTGTCGATCGATTGCAGCGGCAGCGATGCCGTTGATGTCCCCGTAGTGGTTGTAGAGCGTTTGGCGCGCCACACCGGCAACGTCGGCGACTTGTGACATCGTCACCACACCGAGGCCGTGCTCGCTGATGAGGGTGAGGGTCGCGTGGATGATGCGGTCATCGGTTGTCATCGAACCGTCCAGACGGTCGCTTGACGTCGTGGCGTCCATCAGCCGACCTTTCGGTAGAGACGGACAGAGAGTGGAGCGAACACGACGAGGAGGACGGCAATCCACACCAGCGTCAACAGGATGTCATCACCGACTGGTATCCCGTTGGCAAGTCCCCGCACAGCGTTGGACGCTGCCGAGATCGGTTGATACTTGACGAACGGCTGAAGCCAGCCCGGCATGGTCTCGACCGGTGCAAACGCCGTACTGGCCAGCATGAGTGGGAAGAGCCAGAACATCGACAGCATGCCGACCATGTCTGGCTGCTTCACTTTCGCTGCGATAGCAGCCCCGAGCCACGAGAACCCGTAGCCAATTCCTGTGGCAAGAGCGATAGCCACGACCGCACCGCCGAACGACGCGAACCGGAAACCCATCAGCATGCCAACGATTGCCACAAGCACCATTCCGGCGATGTTTCGCAGAGCGTCAGCAACCGTGCGCCCGGTGATCACCGCTGACTGGCTCATTGGCAGCGAGCGGAATCGGTCATTGACCCCCTCGCTGAAGTCGGCAGCCAAGCCCAAGCTTGTCTGTTGCGCTCCCTGCAGGGCGGTGATCACGAGTACTCCCGGCAGGAGATATTGCAGGTAGTCGAATCCCGCACCTGCACCGATCGCTCCGCCGAAGACGTAGTTGAAGAGGACCAGAAAGAACACGCCCATCACAACTGCGAAGACGAGCATCTCTGGTTGGCGCGTCGTGCGGATCATGTCACGCCACAACACCGTCGAGGTGTCTTGGCTCGCTCTACGGATTCGGAGAGCGACGTTCGGGTCAGTCACGACCGTCCGTGCGCTGGCATGTGCGTCCTTGGTCGTCATGTCGTCACCTCCTCGGAATCTGTGACGGCCGAACCGGTGAGGGCGAGGAACACGTCGTCAAGGGTTGGCTGTCGAAGCTGGAAGTTCGAGATCGAAACACCGCCGTCCTGAAGCTGCCGGAGCAGATCAAGTGAGCGATCCGCTCCGTCAGGGACCGGTATGTCGATGCGACGAGCATCAGTGTCGGTGGCGATGCTCTCGTCGGGTCCGAGTAGCTCGTTGGCTGTGTCGAGATCGGCTCGACTTGTGACGTGTACCTCCAACACGTCCCGCTCCAGTTCGCGCTTGAGAGTATCGGGAGTGCCCTGAGCGACGATCCTGCCCTCGTCGATCACCAGAATCTCGTCGGCGAGCCGGTCGGCTTCTTCGAGGTACTGGGTGGACAGCACAATCGCCACGCCATTGGAAGCGAGTGTGCGGACGGTATCCCACAGCTCGCTCCGACTCCTTGGGTCCAGGCCCGTGGTTGGCTCGTCGAGGAAAACGGCCGGGGGTTCTGCCACGAGAGCGGCGACCACGTCAAGTCTTCGCCGCTCGCCACCCGAATATGTGCTTGCAGGCCGATCCGCGAACTCGCCCAGATCGAATCGCTCGATCAGTTCGTCGATTCGTTGCCGACGTTCAGCACGCGGGATCTTGTACAGGCGACCGAACAGCTCCAGGTTCTCGCGTGCGGTCAGCTTCTCGTCCACTGCAGCCGACTGACCTGCGAGCCCTATCAGCTGTCGCACCACGTCCGGCTGAGTCCGAACATCGAAACCACGGACCGTTGCCTCTCCCGCATCGATCTGCAACAGCGTGCTGATCATGTTGATGGTCGTGGTCTTACCTGCACCGTTCGGACCGAGAAGCCCAAGTACCTGCCCCGGTTCGACCTCGAAGCTCACGTCCTTCACCGCCTCGACGGAACCGAACGACTTGCGCAGACCTTGCACTGCGATCACAGGATTGGAGACTCTCATCGCCACCGTACCTCCATACAAACTGGACATATTGTCCATCATACCAGACAGAACGTCCAATTGTCCGCGGCCGGCGTTGGGTACCCATGGGTTGCGCAGTCCTGCCCGTGCGAGGCGGGAAGCCTCTACGTGTGGGCCAGCCGTCGACGGCGATTGGGAGTCCCTCCATCGCGCGAGAAGGTGGGATCGGACGGGAAACAGTGGGAAGTGTTGAGAGACGAGAAGCCAGCTCGGAAGGGCGTTTCACGGGTCTCCCCGGGTAAGCCGGAGGAGTCTTCTCGGACGCGCAATCCGAGGGTCGCAGGTTCAAATCCTGTCCCTGCTACGAGTAGGACTCTTGGCATTTCTGCATGTGGCGAGGGTCTTTTCACGATAGGAATAGTGCCGGATGGCTCATGCCACAGCGGTCTCCTGCGTGCCGGAACCTGACACATTGAGCCCTCATTCATGGACGCGTACGTCGTGCGTGGCACTTGCGACTGTACGTACTACTAGGTACAATTCGAACGATGGTCAGCCAACGATGGCATTCGACGAGCACCGGCCAAGGAGCCAATGAGTATGACGAACCAACTTCGAGGCAGCTCACCCGAGTATCTCTGTGACACTCTGGCCATTGAGCGTCCGGTGTTGCTCGCCCCTATGGCCGCAGTTGCCGGAGGTGCTCTGGCGAAGGCCGTCACGGACAGCGGTGGGTTCGGGATTCTCGGTGGGGGCTATGGCGATCCGGACTGGATCACCGATGAGATGAGCATCATTGGAGATGCCGATGTCGGTATCGGGCTCATCACGTGGAACATGGCTGACGGCGTCCTTGATGCCGCACTCGCACACGAGCCCGCAGCAGTATGGCTGTCTTTCGGAGATCCGAGTCCGCACATTCCGGTCATCCATGCCTCGGGTGCGGCAGCGATCTGTCAGGTCAGTTCCGTGGCCGAAGCCGTTGCCGCCGCCGATGCAGGGGCCGATGTGATCGTTGCCCAGGGCAGCGAAGCCGGCGGCCACGGCCGGTCGGGTCGCTCGCTGTTCGGATTGCTTCCTGCAATCAGCGCTGCGATGCCCGATGTTTCGCTCGTGGCCGCAGGTGGCATCTGCGATCGACGCGGCTACGAGGCTGCTCGGGCACTGGGCGCCGCGGGGGTGGCTCTCGGCACTGCGCTCTACGCCACCGAGGAAGCATCCGATGTGTCAGAAGCGAAACAGCGGCTGGTCGACGCGGGCGGCGATGACACGCTGCGATGCATTGTCTATGACCTTGTCAGGGGCCCGGAATGGCCCGCCCAATACGACGGTCGCTGTATCCGCACGGAGTTCACCGACGAATGGGTGGGGCGAGAGGATGAGTTGCGTACCGTTATCGAACCGATGGTTGCTCGGTACACAGAAGCGGTCGAGCAATCGGACATGACCTTCCGTGTCGTCTGGGCGGGCGAAGGACTCGACGCCATTGACGCGATACGACCCGCCGGTGACATCGTTCGGAGGTTCCCACGCATAGAAAGGATCCGCACATGAGCGCGCGGGAGTCACTGATTGATACCACGAAGAACCTGCTGTCCGCACAGGGATATGAAGCCACAAGCCCTGCACAGATCCAAAGCGCGAGCGGGGTCGGTCAAGGCAGCTTCTACCACCACTTCGCCAGCAAGGCCGACCTCGCCGAGGCGGCTCTCACCTCACTCGCGGA
>JBDLJV010000006.1:0-28356 GCA_039714175.1 Actinomycetota bacterium | reverse complement strand
AATGGGTAAGCGAACCGATGAGCTGCTCGCTCTGGCAGCAGACGTATCTGGTCGGTCTCATCCACGTGAGATGGACATGTTGCTCACCGCAGGCGAGCGGGTCACGATGGCGCTCGTTGCGATGGCGATCGAGGATCTGGGCGTTCCCGCGACCAGCTTCACGGGATCGCAGGCCGGGATACTGACAACAGGGAAGCACGGTCAAGCCGAGATACTTGAGATTCGCGCCAACCGCGTTCACGAGAGCCTGCGCGAAGGCAAGGTTGTAATCGTTGCGGGATTCCAGGGCGTCGACCCGGACTCGAAGGACGTGACAACGCTCGGTCGCGGCGGGTCCGATGCCACAGCGGTGGCTCTTGCGGCAGCGCTGTCAGCCGACCGATGCGAGATATTCACCGATGTTGATGGTGTCTACACCGCAGATCCTCGTCTTGTTCCCGCTGCAGTGAAGCTCCCGGAGATCTCGTTCGATGAAATGCTCGAGCTTGCTTCTGCAGGCGCTGGCGTGCTCATGCCGCGGTCCGTTGAGTTCGGAAGACGATTCAATATCCCGATCCACGTTCGGTCGTCATTCCATGACGGCGAGGGAACCTGGGTCAAGGAGGAAACGATGGAACAGGCAGAAGTGCGCGGGATAGCGCATGACGACTCCGAAGCCAAGGTCACGGTCTTCCGCGTTCCGGACACGCCGGGCGTCGCTGCGTCCGTGTTCGAGCCGCTCGCGCAGGCGGGAGTGAACATTGACATGATCGTGCAGAACGTCAGTCACGACGGTTCGACGGACATCAGCTTCACCGTGCCCATCGCAATGCTCGATGTCGCGGAGGTCGAAGCGAAGGCTGTCGCCGAAGCCGTCGGCGCCGGCGGTGTGAGCATCGACACCGATATCGCCAAGGTCACCGTTGTTGGAATCGGCATGAAGACCGAGTCGGGCATTGCCGCACGCATGTTCCGGATCCTCGCGGACCACGGCATCAACATTCAGATGATCTCAACGTCACCGATCCGGATCTCCTGCGTCGTTGCCGGTGAGCATGTCGCCGAGGCTGTCAGAACGCTCCACGTGGGCTTGGGCCTGGAGGAGGGTTCGGCGTGAACACCTTCACGAACCCGAGGGTCGCGATCGTCGGCGCGACAGGTGCTGTCGGCACGACGATGCTGTCGATCCTCACCGAGCGTGGTTTCCCGATGGCTGATCTCCGGCTCATGGCCTCATCCCGGTCGGCGGGGCGGGTCGTCGAGACCGAGTGGGGAGACGTCGAGATCGAGGATCTCGAATCTGCAGATCCAACGGGCGTCGACATCGCTCTGTTCTCTGCCGGAGGTGCACGATCGCTGGAGTACGGTCCCAAGTTCGCATCGGCAGGCGCAACCGTGATCGACAATTCGTCGGCCTTCCGCATGGACGATTCCGTGCCGCTCGTCGTGGCGCAGGTGAATGACTATGCGATCGCCGACAACGAGGGCATCGTCGCGAATCCGAATTGCACGACGATGGTCATCATGATGGCCGCCGGCCCACTGCATCGCGCAGCAGGGATGAGGACGCTGGTCGCTACTTCGTACCAGAGCGTCTCCGGTTCAGGGCAGACAGGAATCACCCAACTCGCATCGGAGATCGACTTCCACGGGAAGAACAGGGACGGACTCGTGTCCGGTCATTGGGAGGAACCCGACGGGAATCTCTATGCGAGGCCCATCGGGTACAACGTGCTGCCACTCGCCGGTTCGATGGGTGATGCCGGATACACCGACGAGGAGTGGAAGCTCGTCAACGAGACCCGGAAGATCCTCGACCGGGATGACATCAAGGTTGAGCCGACATGTGTGCGTGTCCCGGTGATGGTCGGTCACGGGATCTCGGCGACCATGTGGTTCGATCGTCGGGTCGATCTCGACGAGGCGGTTGCCGTGCTCGGCGACGCCCCCGGCATGCAGCTCTGGGATGACACGAATGTGCCGACACCACTCGACTCGGCTGGCATCGACGACATCCTCGTCGGGCGACTCAGGGAAACCGTCGGCTATCCCGGCGGCGTCAGCCTCTTCGCCATTGGGGACAATCTCCGCAAGGGTGCAGCACTGAACGCAGTGCAGTTGGCAGAATTGCTGCTCGCATAGCTTGCCGAGTCGTAGTACGTATTGGGTAGGACGTAGTACGACTCGGAGGAGCTGGTTATGGAACAGATTGTCGTTTCCACTGTTGATGGGGTTGCCACGGTTCGGTTGAATGACCCGGCATCCTTGAACGCGTTGAGCGTTCCGGTGGCAGCTGAGCTCGAGCGAGTTGTCGCTGAGCTGTCAGAGGACAAGTCGGTGCGTGCGTTGGTGCTCACCGGCACCGGGCGGGCGTTCTGTGCGGGTGGTGATGTTCAGTCCTTCTATGACAATCGGGACGATCCTGCCGAGATTATGCAGGCCGTTCTCGATGGCCTCCATGGAGCGGTTGGCCAGCTGATCGACGCGCCGTTCCCGACCATCGCTGCAATCAATGGAGTCGTGGCCGGTGCAGGCATGGGTATCGCCCTCGCAACAGATCTGGCGATTGCAGCGGAGTCAGCGCTCTTCACGATGGCGTACACCGGTATCGGTGTCTCCCCGGATGGGTCGAGTACGTTCTACCTGCCTCGTCTTGTCGGCACCCGGGTTGCGATGGACATGATCCTCACGAACAAACGAGTCTCATCTGAGGAAGCACTCTCGCTCGGCATCGTCAACAGGGTTGTGCCCGATGAGGAGCTGACTGACGAAACGGCCAAGCTTGCAGCGAAGCTTGCAGCGGGCCCCACGCTTGCGTATGTGCGTGCCAGGAAGCTCATCCGCGGATCGCTGGGTGCCGACCCGTTCACCCAGATGGCTTCCGAAGCCGAGATGATCCTTGCCGCAGGTGAGACCAAGGACTTCTACGAGGGTGTTTCGGCCTTCATCGAGAAGCGCCGCCCCACCTTCACCGGAACCTGACCGTTCTGGCGTCCGTGACGGCGGTATTTCGCCGTCACGGACGCCAGAAGGCCAGAGAGGTCTGGTCGGGACGGCCGGATTTGAACCGGCGACCTCATCGTCCCGAACGATGCGCGCTACCAAGCTGCGCTACGTCCCGATGGCGGAATTGTATCCCGAGGGTGGGACTTCCGAGCTTCGCCGGAAGCGTCAACCGATGCGCTCGGCTTTGATGCGGTCGATTCGCTGGCGGTCCATTGCAAGCACCGAGTAGCGGAACCCGTTGTTGACGATGTGGTCGCCACGTCCGGGGATCTTGCCGAAGAGCGTCATGATGAATCCGCCGACTGTCGAGAAGGGTCCTTCGGGTATCTCGTGGTCGAGTTCGTCGAAGAGGTCGTCGATGTCGACGCGTCCATCGGCGATCCACGTCTTCGGACCGATCCGGATCACGGTCGGTGTGCCGGGGTCGTACTCGTCCTGGAGTTCTCCCACGAGCTCGGATACGAGGTCCTTGATCGTGACGATTCCCTCGACCCCTCCGTGCTCATCGACCACGACGGCCATGCCGTAGCGTCGCGCACGCATCTCCTCGAGAGCGTCAAGCACCGACATGGTTTCCGGGACGTAGTTCGGTTTCCGCAGCAGCCGCACGAGGTCGTGGCTCTGCTCGTCATCGGGCTGTGCCAGAAGATCTCTCACCTGCACGATTCCCTCGAGGTCGTCGAGACCGTCGGCCGTTGCGGGGAACCGCGAGTGCCCTGTTGCTGTGACCGCGTACCGGATGGCATCGGCAGTCAGTGGGATCGGCAACGTCACGATGTCAAGGCGCGGCGTCATCACGTCTCTCACGGTTGTGTCGTCGAGATGGAACAGGGCGTCAATGATCTCTCGCTCAGCCTCTTCTATCTGACCACCCCGGTGGCTCAGCGCGGCGAGTGCACGGATGTCATCCTCGGTGACTCCGTCGCCGGTCCCGTCGATATCGACGCGAAGCAGTCTGAGCAGGCCTCGTGTGATGGCGGAGAAGAACCGGGCTATCGGCGCGAGGACGATCGACAGTTTCCAGATGACCGGAGCAACACGAAGGGAGAATTGCTCCGGGTGGCGGGCTGCGATCGTCTTGGGGGTGATCTCCCCGAAGATCAACAGCACTGCCGTCATTACGGCAGTCGCGATCCAGGGTCCCCAGCTCTCGCCGATGAGGGAAACGAACAGGATCGTCGCGACCGAGGCGGAGAGAACGTTCACGGCGTTGTTCGCCACGAGAAGTGTCGAGAGCATCCGTTCCGGCTGAGAGATGAGTTGTTCGAGACGCTCTCCGCGCGGATCTTGTTCGGCCAAACGATGCACGCGTTCGCGGGAGATACCGATCAACGCGGTTTCTGAGCCGGAGAAGAAGCCGGACGCGACCGTGCAGGCTCCAAGAATCGCAAGGTAGATGATCGTCTCAGAGGTCATCGGTGGCTACCGATGACCCGACGTACTCGCAGGATCCGTATCCGCAGTCACGACGCGGTGGGCGCCAGTGCCAAGGCTTCCAGTAGCTCGGATGTGGGTGCGGTCTTGGACACCCAGCTCTTGGCTCCTGATCGTCCGGCCAGGAATGTGTCGGCGTCACGGTCGAGAAGGATCGTGACGGGGATTCCCTCGCCGTCGTCTGCGAGCGCCCGGACTGCCCTTGTTACGGCCATGGCCCCCATCGAGGCGACCTGCATGTCGACAAGAACTGCATCGACGCCTTCTGCGTAGGCGGTTGTCGCGGCAGTCTCGGGATCTGGGTGATTGAGGACGTTGATACTCCGCCCTGCGAGTGCCGTGTGGACGTGATCGACGACGCTCTGGCGGTCGGCGACAAGGAGGATGGTTTGCATGGCAGGAAGAATAGCTGGCAGCTGTCGGCTGTCAGCTTCCGGTTCCCGGTTTCCGGTCATCGGACTGCGCGGTACTCTCTCGGGGATGCGTGGTCTCCGTTTCGTCTTGGTCGTGCTGACGTTGTCAGTGCTCTTTGTCGGTGCCGTGTCGGCGCAGTCGGGGGATGATTCGGTCGTTGTGATCGAAGTTGAGGGGCCACTGGACCAGCGGTCGCTCGACTACGTGGAGACATCCCTTGCCGCGGAGTCTGTCCACGTATTCGTGGTGAAGATCGATAGTCCCGGAATCTCGTCGGGCAACATCCTTCGTGTGTTCGACGCGTTCGAGAATGCCGACGCACCAGTTGTCGCTTGGATTGGGCCTTTCGGAGCAGAGGCGTTCGGCGGCGCGGCTTATCTTGCGAACTTCTCCGATGAGCGGTTTGCCGCACCCGGCGCCCGCGTCGGCTACCTCGAACCGGTTGTACAGCAGGGGACTCAGGACCTCATGTCCAGGTGGGTCGAGGGGATGGACGAGGTTGCTGAGAAGCTGTTGGACACGACCATCGAGATCACCCGGACTCAAGAGACCATTCCGGGCTTCGTGGATGCTGTGGAGCCGGCACTCGGTGGACTCATCATCTCGCTCGACGGCGCGACCGTGACACGAGGGGCCCGAACCTGGGAGCTGTCGACCGCCCGAACAGAAGTGATCAATGGTGAAGAGATCCTTGTCTCCTCGCGCAACGTGGTGTTCGTCAAGGCAGGTCTGCTGGACCGATTCCTCCATCTCTCTTCTCGCCCGGGAACGGCATTCCTGTTCCTGCTCATGGGCCTCGCGTTTGCCGCGTTCGAGTTCTACGCAGCGGGTCGAGGACTCATGGCTGCAGTGGCCTCGGTGGCGATCCTGCTCTCCGGATATGGACTCGCAACCCTGCCCATCTGGTGGCCTTCCCTCGTCATCGTCCTTGTCGGCATTGCTCTACTGGTGTGGGGGTTCTCGCAGAACCGCGTTGATTGGCGAGCGATTCTGGGCACGCTGCTGCTGCTGGTTGCGGGGCTCACATTCACCACGAGTCGTCCTGCCTATCCACCAGTCATCTGGATGGTGTTGCTGGCCGTCGCCGCCTCTGTGACGTTCATCTGGTATTCACTGACAACGGTTGTTCGGGGTCGTTTCGCAACCCCGACGGTCGGCAGGGAGGAGCTGCTTGGACAGCGGTGCCTTGCCGTCTCAGACCTCGATCCCGAGGGGATTGTCATGGTCGGGGCGGCCCGATGGCGAGCCACTGCCGACCGTGGCGTTGTGATCCGATCCGGCGCTGTGGCTGAGGTTGTCGGGGTGACCGGCCTCGTACTGGAGGTCGATCCTGTGGGACGAGGTCGCGAAGAAATCTGATGAGCTCGCCAGATTTTTTCTGGCGCATCGGAGAATCATTCGCTATGTTCGACACTCGTGCGACGTGCTGGTCGCTCCCAACTAACCGAGAATCGAAAGGCGGACCCCCCTGATGTCACCTGATCGTTCCTGGCAGCCGGTTGCGTTTTGCAGCGGTAACCACTCCCACCTGTTCTTTCCTCCAAGTACCCAGGAACGCAAGGACGAACGTCAACGTCGCGAGATGCGCGCCAAGGCCGTGTGCCAGGTCTGCCCGGTTGTCGGAGAGTGCCGGTCGTATGCGCTCCAGATCAGGGAGCCGTACGGGATCTGGGGCGGTCTCACGGAGACTGAGCGCCGGAGAACACTCGCTACCGCCTGACGGTTCGTACGTCACCGCTTCTTCGGGTCCATCCCGTCCTATCCAGCCATTCGAGTGTCGGAACCGCTTGACGTCGCGTCATGCCGAACTCGTCCCTGAACTGAGCCACCGAGAATTCGCTCGGCAGATCAGTCAGTCGTGCGTGGATGTCCTCGGTCTGTGACCGGGTGAATACCAGATCAGGGGTGATCTGGATGAGGTCCCCTCGCCGGATCAAGGCATGAAGGAGTTCATCGGGAAGGTCGATTGCGCTCATGCGGGGCACGTCAAAGGACGACTCGAGGCTTGCTTGTACGCTCAGCCATTCTGCTTCCTGATCTGGCATCAATGTTCCCTCGAATGTGGCCAGGTGCACAGCGCCCTTTGAGGCCCTGATTGCCTCGGAGTTGGCAATCACGGCATCGAGGATGTGGAGTTCGGTACCGATCTGTGTTGCGAGTTCGGGCGACGGAATCCCTGGTCGAAGCGGGTGATCGGCGTGGTACGACTCCACAATCGACTCTGCTCTGCTCTCGATGTCCGCGACGGCGACGTCGGAGAGGATCGTGTCCCCGGACCGCAGCCCTGTCGATGGGGTTCCTCCGCCGGTGGCCTTGAAGATCTCCGGAATTGCTGCGACGCCGCGTACGGTGAGGAGCGCATTGGCCATTTCGTTCGGGCTGGATGACAACGCCGACTCCAGCGGAGCGAGCGCTGATTCGGGAACTCGACGCGGCGACTGAGGATCGAGGACTCGTCCTCCGCCCACGACTGATCGGCGTCCGGCGTCCCTGAGGATGATGCGATCGCCCATTGCGACCGGGAGCGGTTCCTCGAGCGTCACGAGGTACTTGTTGGTGTCGTGCAGTCGCCGGATGGTCGCCGGGCTGTGAGCTGTCCCGATGTGTACGTGGAACGCCCCGCGTTGGGGTACACCGTCAAAGCTCCGTGCTGCGTTGATGAGTGCGAGGAATCGACCCGATACGCCGATCGACCCGGGAGTGCACACGAGATTCCCGCGTTGCGCGTCCTCGAGCCGTGTGCTCTGCAGATTGATGGCGGTTCGTGATCCGGCCTGTGCGCGGCCGATGTCCTCATCGTGGTGATGGAGGCCCCTGATCTTGTCGGTCTGTCCCTGTGGAAGGATCTCGATCTGGTCTCCCGTTGTCATCGATCCCTGAGCGACGGTTCCGGTTACCACGACACCGGACCCACTGACCGTGAACGCTCGATCGATCCACATCCTGAGCGGTCCGGTCGACAGATCCGGTGCCGTCCCGAGCGCAGTGGCAAGTGCGGTAGCGAGATCGTTCATCCCTGTGCCGGTCACGGCGGACACCGGAACCACCGGCCAGCCTTCAAGGACGGTTCCCTCGATCTCGTCGAGTACCTCGAGTGTGGCCAACTCGAGCGTGTCATGGTCAACAAGATCGATCCGTGTGAGAGCGATGACGCCGCTGTGCGCCTCGAGAAGGTGGAGCACGGCAGCATGTTCCTCGGTCTGTGGCATCCATCCGCTGTCTGCAGCGACCACCAGCAGGGCGCAATCAACCGCGCCTACTCCCGCAAGCATGTTCTTGATGAATCTCTCGTGGCCGGGTACATCAACGAAACCGACATCCATGCCGTCGATCTCCGTCCATGCGAACCCGAGATCGATCGTCAGGCCGCGTTCCTTCTCTTCGGCCCAACGATCGGGATCCCGCCCTGTGAGAGCCTCAACAAGTGTCGACTTGCCATGGTCGACGTGGCCGGCAGTTCCGATGATCGGCATGTCAGCTGAGAACTGTTCGCACGGCGTCGGCGACGTGGATGTCGTCCCGCGGCAGCACGGACCGGAGGTCAACATATGTCGCGTCACTGCGGCGCGTTGCTATCACCGGGGGTTCGTGCGTTGCGAGGGATGACCAGACAGCGTCGGCGGAACCGGGGAGTTCGATGAGTCGTGTAGGAATGGTCGTACCCGGTACTGATCCTGCGCCTGGCAGCGATTCCCCGTCGACGATGTCTGCCCCCGTGGTCCCCTTGAGAACCGCAGCAGCTCGAGCTTCGACAGCATCCGGTTTTGTGCACGCCATTGCCCAGAATGGAATGTCGAGAACGCGTTGGTCGGCGTAGATCTCGCACGTGGCTGCGACGGCAGCGATAACTGAGCTGTCAAGGCGTACGGCACGGGCGATCGGATGCTTGGCAGCACGTTGCACGGCATCGTGTGTGCCAACGATGATCCCTGCCTGCGGTCCACCGAAGAGCTTGTCGCCCGAGAAGAGGACGAGATCAGCACCCGCTGCCACGGTCTGCTTCACGCCCGGTTCGTCAGCGAGCCACTGACGACTCTGATCGGAAACCCACGGTGCTGTCTCATCGATCAATCCGCTGCCAACGTCGGCAAGAAACGGGATGCCTTCTCCGTTGGCGAGTCGGGCGAGATCGGAGTAGCTGGCATCCTCCTGGAAACCCTCGACCCTGTAGTTGGACGGATGAACCTTCAAGATCGCATCCACCGAGCCTGCTACTGCTTCGTAGTCGCTGAGGCGTGTCCGGTTCGTCGTGCCGACCTCAATCAGTTCAGCTCCACTGGATGCCATCAGTTCGGGAAGCCGGAAGGAACCTCCGATCTCGATCAGTTCCCCGCGCGACACAGCGACGCGTCCACCTCGACCGGCAACCGACGCCAGTGCAAGGAGGAGTGCACCGGCGTTGTTGTTCACGGCGAAACCGTCCTCGGCATCCGTGATGACTGGCAGAAGCGCACGGAGGTAGTCCAACCGGGAGGACCGTCGGCCGGTGCGTATGTCGATCTCGATGTTGCTGGCTGCACCGGCGATGGACGCCGTCGTGTCAGCGACGATCGGAGCGAGTGGTGCCCGACCGAGATTCGTATGGAGCAAGACGCCTGTGGCGTTGATCACGGACCGCGGCCGTGCCGACTCCACATCGGCAAGCCGTTGGCTCGCCAGGGTCACAGGATCAGCATCGTTCCCGGAGAGGAGATGCACGCGCGCCTCGTCGATGGCCTGCTGGCAGATGTGTGTGACAAGGCTGTGGGGGAGCGCCGATGCGGCGCCGAGCTCGCTGGCAAGTGAATCGACCGACGGCAGGTCACGGAGTCTCATGCCAGAGACGATAGACACCAGATCACAGACAACAGACGAGGAGCCGTTCGTCGTTCATCGTTCGTCGTACTACGTTGCTCCCATGCGCATCCGCACGTGGCTGTTTGCAGCCTTTGTCATCGTCCCGGCAGTTGAGATCGTGCTGTTCTACTACGTGGGCAGCTGGATCGGGATCGGTCCGACGATCCTGACGGTGATCGTCACTGCGGCTCTCGGCTCCTACTTCGTCGCCAAGCAGGGCAGGTTCACGTGGAATGCCATCAGGACGAAGCTCAACCGGGGCGAAGTCCCGGCTGCATCACTTGTTCATGGCGCGATGATCCTCGTTGCCGGTGCACTGCTCCTGACTCCAGGCTTCCTCACGGACTTCGTCGGATTCGCGCTCCTGGTACCTGGTGTCAGGGAGGCGATTCGCCAGTGGGGCCTGCGTCGCTTCGGCTCCGAATGGGTCACTGAATCATGAGCCTGCGCAGGGCATCGACGGTGTGTGTCGTCAGGGACAACGATGGTGTCGAGGTGTTGATGGTCCGCCGACCACTCACGGCACGGTTCATGCCTGGCGCATGGGTGTTCCCGGGTGGGGCCGTTGATGAGGAGGACGTTGCTGCCCCTCCCTCGTTCGGGCCGCAAGGTGAGGAACATGATTGGAAGGTCGCAGCCCTCCGAGAACTCATCGAGGAGACAGGGCTTTGGGTCACAACGGAAGGCGTCGTGAAGAACGATCTCGTTGAAGATGCCTTCGAGGTGGTTGAGCAGAGTGATCTCGTTCTGGATCCTGGTGCGCTCACGTACTTCGCCAACTGGATCACTCCCAGGGTGTTTCCGATTCGTTTCGACACTCGCTTCTTCCTTGCGGTCGCTGACCCGGGTACCGGGGCCTCCGTGGATGGCGACGAACTGATCGACCACGACTGGGTGACTCCCACAGAAGCGCTCAGGAGAGAGGTCGACAGGGAGTGGGACGTCTCATTCCCGACACGCAAGATCCTCATCTCGCTTGCATCGGCGGTATCTGTCGACGATCTCGTTGAGCGACTGAGCGCTGTTGGTGAGATACCCGCCATAGAGCCACGACTGTTCGTTGGAGAGAACGAGGCGAAGATCCTCCTTCCGGACGAGGCAGGCTTCGACGAAGCCGGACCCGCACAGGATGATCCGACGATACTTGAAAGACTCTCAGCGGTCGTGGCCCAGGAGGGGACCGTACCTGCCGAGTTCAAGTCCCGATCATGATCGAACGAATCCTTGCCCCGAATCCAAGCCTCTACACGGGCCCCGGTACGAACACCTACCTGCTGACGAGTGAATCGGAGGTCCTGATCCTCGATCCTGGTCCCGTCATTGATTCGCACGCTGCGGCGATCGTCGCCGCCGTTGGCGATCGCACGCCGGTCGGAGTAGTGGCAACCCACACGCATCCGGATCATGCACCGTTGTGCAACCCGCTTGCCGAGACATTGGACGTACCTGTCTACGGATTCGGTTCGGGACCCGAGTTCCGTCCCGATGTGCTTGTCGCAGATGGCGCAACGATCGGATTCGGTTCAGCAGAGATCCTTGCCGTTCACACACCAGGGCATACCGCGGACCATCTCTGCTTCCGGCTGTCGGATGTGCTTTTCACGGGCGATCACATCATGGAGGGGTCAACGGTGGTGATCGAGGATGCAACTGCCTACCTCGACAGTCTCTACCTCGTGCAGGACCTCGATGTTGCGCGCATCGAGCCCGGTCACGGCAATGCGATTGATGATGCAGGAGCGACGATCACCGAGTACATCGATCACAGGCTTGAGCGTGAGCGTCAGATCGTCGACGCGGTCAGGCATGGTGCGGGAACGGTCGGGGATATCGTCGACGTTGTGTATTTGGGCATCCCGACCGGATTGCGGCGCGCTGCTGTGCATCAGGTGGGAGTGCAGTTGACGAAGCTTTCTTTGGACGGCGCGGTATCGTTCTCAGCGGGAACGGCGGAGGAAGAGACAGTAGTTCGCCTGAGATAGGGGAGCGATGCGGAACCGACTCATAGTCGCCGCCGCTTTGGCCATCGCGATTTCGGTACCTGCCTATGCGCAAGCATCTGGCGAGATCACCAAGCAGGACGTCGACGCCGCCCTGCAGGCCCGCCGTGCCGTCTCCGCGTCCCTTGAAGAGACCGCAGCACATTTTGATGAGGCGATCTCACAAGAGATGCTGACGCGCGAGCGGATCGTGTCGCTCTCCAAGTCAGTGGCGAGCCTCGAGCGCGAGATCGGGACCAAGCGTTCCCAGGTGAAGGATCTGGTCAGGCAGCGCTACATGGCAGGTGGATCGTTGGGATCGGAGCGCGTGTTCACCGCACAAACGTTCACCGATCTGCCGGTACAGGAGCAGTACTACCAACTCGTCAACCAGCGCGACCTCTCGCTACTGAGAGGTCTCGAAACCGCGGAAGTCCTTCACGTGCAACAGCAGACGCAACTCGATCAGTCCTTGGTGGACCAGCAGGCACTCGTCGTCGAGATCGAGGAGATGACCCAGCGGATCCTGGCGCAGCTCGAGCAAGCCGATGCCGACTACAACGGGATCGCGTTGGCGTTCGAAGAACAGGAAGAGGCGAAACGCAAGGCCGAAGAGGAGCGGAAGCGCAGAGAGGAAGAAGCACGAAAGGCTGCAGAAGAGGCAGCGCGTAAGGCTGCAGAAGATGCAGTCAGACAGGCAACCTCGACCACCACCTCAACGACAGTTGCTTCGACAACGACGGTCGCTCCGACCACCACAACGACTTCACCCGTGGCGACGACCACCACGACCACCACCATGACCACCACTACGACAACTGTTCCTCCTGCGCCTCCGCCGGTGATCACCGATGGCAAGACGTGTCCGATCAATGCTGCAACGAGCTTCTCGGACACATGGGGAGCGCCACGATCGGGCGGTCGCACGCACAAGGGAGTCGACATGATGGCTGCTCGCGGAGCGCCTCTGGTGGCCATCGAGACGGGCCGGATCACTCGGACGTCGAACAGCTCGCTTGGTGGCATCTCGATCTACTTGACCGGTGTCTCAGGAAGCCGGTACTACTACGCCCACCTGGATGCATTGGCCGACGGCATTCGGGGTGGCACGTCGGTGACGGTCGGCGACCTTGTCGGCTACAACGGTTCAAGCGGAAACGCGTCCTACAGCGCTCCGCATCTCCACTTCCAATACGCCCCGGCCGGAAGCGATTGGATCAACCCGTATCCCCTGGTCAAGGCCCTCTGCGGATAGCCCCGGAAGTTGTCCTCCCACTCGAGGGAGTTACCCCCTTCTCGGATGCAGGATCAGAGGGCGCTCAGCCTTCCGATGCAGGAGTCGAGTTGGAGGGGAGGGAGTATCTCGGTGATGCGGGCTGCTGTGGTAGCCATTGCCGATCCCGCGGGGCTGGTCGGTTGCGCTGATACGACAGGGCTACCGGAGTCGCCGCCGGACGCAACGTAGGGGTCGATCGGAATCGCTCCCAACAACTCGACGCCGAGATCGGCAGCGAGATTCGCTCCTCCCCCTGATCCGAAGATGTCGTAGTGGGTTCCCTCATCGGTGGTGAAACCCGACATGTTCTCGATGACTCCGATGATGGGCATGTGTGACCGTCGTGCCATATCCGCCACACGGGCAGCGACCTTCTGCGCGGCGAGCTGTGGTGTGGTCACGACGACCATCTCCGCCTGGGGGAGCATGCGGGACAGTGCCATTTGAACGTCGCCGGTGCCCGGGGGCATGTCGATGATCAGGTATCCGAGGTCGGTTGGCCAAGCAACATCGTTGAGGAACTGTTCCACGGCCTTGGTCAACATCAAGCCTCGCCACATGAGAGCGGTGTCCTCATCGTCGATGAGGAGGCCCGTTGACACGAGATGAATCCCGTGTGCCTCGGTGGGGACAATGCGACGGTCGTTGTCCGCGCTGAGTCGTGTCTCGGTTGCACCGAGCATGCGCGGTGCTGAGAAGCCCCAGATGTCGGCATCGAGTAGGCCCACGGAGTGCCCCTGCTCGGCGATGGCGAGAGCGAGATTCACGCTGAGTGAGGACTTGCCGACACCACCCTTCCCACTGCTCACCGCTATTACCCGGGTCGATGGCGAAACGGCCGTCGGCGTAGCGTTCTCGCGCGCTCGCAGCCGGGCGCGTTCCATCAGCGTGGATCGTTGTTCCTGAGACATGACCCCGGTCCGGATCTCGACCGAGTCGATACCGGGGAGTGACATGACCCGACGATCCACATCGGATTCGATCTGGCCGCGCATGGGACATGACGCGATGGTCAGGGCGATATCGACTGTGGCGACGCCATTGAGGACATTGATGTCGCCGACCATGCCGAGGTCGACAATGTCGGTGTGCAGCTCCGGGTCGATGACATGTGTGAGTGCGTTGCGCACCTGTTCCTCGGTCACCATGTGCGTAAGCGTATCGACCTGCCGCATTTCGTCTGTCGTTCGTCGTTTCTCGTCTATCATTGCGGTCCCAACTGCCCCCGGATCCTGGAGGAACGGTGACCCTGCCCAACATCTCTCAGACACGAGGCGTGACGCTCACATCCGAAGCTGCTGCCAAAGTACGTGCCTTGCTCGATGCCGAAGGTGAAGGCGATATGGCTCTTCGTCTCGGTGTGAAGCGATCCGGTTGTTCCGGATACGCATACGACATGTACTTCGATTCGGTGGTGAATTCCACCGATATCGTCAACGAAACAGACGGTGTCCGAGTCGTCGTGGACGCCGAAAGCGCTTCCATGATCAGTGGTGCGTCGATCGACTTCAAGGACAGCGGCCTCAGTGGTGCCGGATTCTCCATCGACAATCCGAGCGCAACGAGCTCGTGCGGTTGCGGCGAGAGCTTCTGTTAGGGCGCCGTCCGGCGTCCGTAGTACGTACTACGTAATACGTACTACGACCTCGCCCGAAGGGATAATGGGAGTCCCCTACCGGCGAGGTCTTCCTGTGCCCAAGATTATCCATGACGCTCCGAGTGGACCGACACCGATCGGGCCATACAGCATCGTTACCGAAGCCAACGGCTTCGTGTTCCTGTCGGGGATGGTGCCGCTCGATCCTGAGACGGGTCAACCGGTCGAGGGCGACATCCGGGAGCAGACCCATCAGGTGATGAAGAACATCGGTGCCGTGCTCGGTGACGTTGGCCTTACCTTTGATGACATCGTCAAGACGACCATCTTCGTTGACGACATCGCCGACTACCCGGCAGTCAACGAGGTCTATGGCGAATACGTTGGCGAGTCCCGTCCCGCACGCTCTACGATTGAAGCTGGAGCGCTACCGGCAGGATTCCTCGTCGAGATCGAATCCATTTCCGCTCGCTGACCGACTCAGCAGTTCAACAAGAAGGAGAACCCATGAACCGCGATGCAGTCCTCAGGGCTTTCGACCTCGGAGGCGAGGTTTCAGGTGTGTACGCAGGCGAGTGGCGGCACGGAAACGGACCGACCCTTGCGTCTATTGACCCAACAACCGAAGAGATCATCGGAACGGTTCGCGAGGCCGATATTGCTGACTATGAAGCAGTGATCACGAATGCACAGGACACGTTCAAGGAGTGGCGCATGCTGCCTGCTCCAGAACGGGGCCACTATGTGCGTCTCATCGGCGACGCGTTGCGGAAGTACAAGGAGCCCCTTGGTGCGCTCGTCTCCATGGAGACAGGCAAGATCCGCGCCGAAGGTGAGGGTGAAGTCCAGGAGATGATCGACATCGCCGATTTCGCTGTCGGTCTCTCCCGTCAGCTCTATGGGCTCACGATCGCCTCGGAGCGGCCGCGTCACCGCATGTATGAGCAGTGGCATCCGCTCGGCCCGGTTGGAATCATCACCTCGTTCAACTTCCCAGTAGCTGTCTGGGCTTGGAACTCACTGCTGGCCGCGGTGTGTGGTGACACGATGATCTGGAAGCCTTCGCACACAACCCCGCTCACCGCAGTGGCGACTACCAAGATCGCCAACGAGGTGATGGAGGGTTCAGGCTTCGAAGGCGTCTTCAGTCTCGCCGTCGGTCATGCCGATCCGGTGGGCGCTGCGATGGTTGCAGACAAGCGCGTTCCTCTCATCTCTGCGACGGGTTCGGTCCGTATGGGCCAGGTCGTTGGAACCGAGGTGGCAAAGCGCCTTGGTCGGTCGCTGCTGGAACTCGGCGGAAACAACGCCATCATCGTGATGGACGACGCTGACCTCGACATGGTTGTTCGAGCGTCGCTGTTCTCTGCGGCAGGCACCACAGGGCAGCGTTGCACGTCACTTCGTCGCCTGATCGTCCACAAGGATGTTGTCGACGATCTCTCTGATCGCCTCGTTGCTGCTTTCGGCCAGATTCGTCTCGGTGATCCGCTCGATGACGACACGCTCATCGGTCCGCTCGTCGACCAGGCCGCCGTCGAGACATCGAAGACCGCCATCGAGATCGCTCTCGAGCAGGGTGGTGAACTCCTTGCCGGTGGCAACGAGCCGGATATGACCGGCTTCTTCCTGGAGCCAGCGATCATCAGAATCCCTTCGGATGCTCCGATCGTTCAGACCGAGACCTTCGGTCCTGTTCTGTACATGATCGAGGTCGATTCGCTCGACGAGGCCATTGCGGTCCAGAACGGTGTGCCCCAGGGTCTCAGCTCGGCGATCTTCACCGACTCGGTCCGTGGTTCAGAGCTGTTCCTGTCGGCAGAGGGTTCCGATTGCGGGATCGCCAACGTCAACATCGGGACGTCCGGTGCTGAGATCGGCGGCGCGTTCGGTGGCGAGAAGGAGACCGGCGGCGGACGCGAGTCCGGCTCGGATTCCTGGAAGGCGTACATGCGTCGTCAGACGGTCACGGTGAACTGGTCCAAGGACCTACCACTGGCGCAGGGAATCGACTTCAGTTGACAGAATCAAGAACCAAGAATCAAGAGAGGGTCCGGGTGAGAGCCCGGACCCTCTCTATGTGAGCTCGATCACCGGGATGACGCGCTCGGTACCCGCCTGATACTCGGCGAATTGCTCGAACAAACCAGCTTGATGGGAGTAGATCTCGTCGCGATGGTTCCGATCGAGTTCAGTCGCCGTCTTGTCGAGCTTCTCGGTGCCGATCTCGATCGACACGGACGGGTTGGCCTTGGCGTTGTAGTACCAGTCCGGATGTGTGTGCGCTCCAGCCTTGGAGGCAAAGACGAAGAGGCGACCGTCACGCTCCAGATACATGAGCGGATGCTCTCGGCGAGCACCTGTCCTGGCGCCGATCGTGTGCAGGATGAGGAGCGGTTTCCCCTCGAACATGCCACCCACGACGCCATCGTTGGCTCGGAATTCCTCGATGATTCCAGCGTTCCAATCCGACATTGTGTTCCTTCCCAAAGGCGTGTGGATAGAACTTCCGAACACACGTGTGTATTCCTGTTCGAGAGCTGAGAGCTGAGTCGCGGAATAGATGGCTGTCGATCGGGTTCTCATCTGCATGGCCCCGACACCACGAACGCCGACGGCGATCGTTCCCTCCATACGCGCTCTCGAAGGCGCTGGATTTGCCGTGCGAAGGCCGTTTCCGACGGGAACCGTCGACCACTACGGGCCCTTCCTCCTTCTCGATGAGATGGGCCCGGCGGACAATGCTCCCGGTGAGGCGAAGGGTGCGCCAGATCATCCACACCGCGGGTTCGAAACCGTCACGTACCTGCTCGACGGTGAGATCGAGCATGCCGACTCGGTAGGGAACCGGGGTGTGATCCATCCCGGTGAAGTGCAGTGGATGACGGCGGGCGCCGGCATCGTGCACTCGGAGCTCCCGACCGACAAGATCCTGCGGCAGGGTGGCCGTGTCCATGGCTTCCAGCTCTGGGTCAACCTCCCCCAGAAGGCCAAGATGCATCGACCGAGGTATCAGGATCTCACGAAGGACCGCATTCCTGTGGTCGACATCGATGGCGGTCAGGCCGTTGTCATTGCCGGTGAGGCTTACGACACGCCTGGCGCAGCTGACACGTTCCTGCCGATCACGTATGTCCATGTATCGCTCCGCCCGGGTGCGAGGACGGAGATGGCTGCACCTGCCGATCAGGTGGCGTTCGTGTACGTGTTCGGTGGGGATGCAACGGTGCTTCCCTCCCAGCAGCCTGTCGCAGAAGGTGACTCTGTGTTCTTCGACGTCGAACCGGGATCGTTGTCGTTCGTTGCGGGAGCCGAGGGTGTCGACATGTTGGTGGGCATTGCTGAACCGCTCAATGAGCCGGTCGTTCGATACGGGCCGTTCGTGATGAACACCAAGGCAGAGATCTACAAAGCGTTCGACGACTACAACGCCGGCTTGATGGGATCCATCGAACCGGAGCACGCGTAGGTCGCTTCGCTCCCCGACATCCGACATCCGATATCGGACACCCGACTGAAGCCCGATACCTGTAACCTGATTTCATGTCCTCCTCCCCCCTCAGGAACGTTGCGCTGATCGCGCACGTCGATCATGGCAAGACCACCCTCGTTGACGGGCTGCTGCACGCCGCCGGCGTCTTCGCCGATCACGAGAAACCGGTTGAACGCGTCATGGACTCCAATGATCAGGAGCGTGAGAGGGGAATCACGATCCTTGCAAAGGCCGCGTCAATCGAGTGGAACGGGGCGAAGATCAATCTCGTCGACACCCCCGGGCATGCGGACTTCGGTGGCGAGGTGGAACGGGCGCTGACACTCGTCGATGGCGTGCTCCTTCTTGTCGACGCAGCAGAGGGTCCGATGCCACAGACCCGGTATGTCCTCTCGAAGGCACTCGAGCGACACCTTCCAGTCGTTGTCGTGATCAACAAGGTCGATCGATCCGATGCGCGCACCGCTGAGGTTGCCGACGAGGTCTACGAGTTGTTCTTCGACCTCGACGCGGAGGACCACCACATCGAGTTCCCGATCATCTCGGCGATCGCTCGTGACGGACAGTCCATCGAGGGCATCGGCGTACCAAGTTCTGACGACACGCTTGCTCCGGTGCTCGACGCCATCCTTGAGACCGTGCCGCCACCTTCCGGCGACCCTGACGCCCCGCTGCAGGCTCTCGTAACGAATCTCGACGCGTCCGACTATCTCGGCAGGCTTGCGATTGGTCGTGTCATGGAGGGAACCATGAGGGCCGGGGAGAAGGTTGCGCTGGTTCAGAGCGATGACGATCCGATCAAACGGAAGCTCGGGAACCTCATGGGCTTCTCGCATCTTGGCCGTGATGATGTTGACGACCGAGTGGCCGGGGATCTCTTTGTTGTTGCCGGGTTCCCAGAGGTGGGCATCGGCGACACGTTCTGTGATTCCGAGCACATGGAAGCGCTCCCTCGACTCGAGGTTGATGAACCTGTGCTCCGAATGACCTTCGGCGTGAATACATCGCCACTCTCAGGCACCGAGGGCAAGTTCGTTACGTCCCGTCAGATCCGCGATCGCCTTGAGAAGGAAGTACTGGGAAATGTCTCGATACGGCTCGGAGAGACGTCGTCACCCGAGGTGATCGAGGTTGCTGGTCGCGGTGAGTTACAGCTTTCCGTACTCATCGAGTCGATGCGCCGTGAAGGCTTCGAACTGCAGGTCAGCAGGCCTGAAGTGATCGTCAAGGAGATCGACGGTATCCGGAACGAACCGCTCGAGAGGGTCACCGTCGACGTTCCCGACGACTATGTGGGTGCCGTCACGCAGGTCGTTGCCCCGCGAAAGGGACGCATTGCAGATCTCAGACCGGGAGAGTCCGGTCGATCAATCGTGACGTTCACCGCACCGTCGCGGGGTCTTCTCGGACTTCGTTCCCTGTTGCTCACGGTGACGCGAGGCACGGCACTCGTCCATCAGCATCATGAGGGGTGGATCCCCTGGGTAGGTGAGCTCCCCACACGACAGGGTGGGGCGATGGTCGCTGACCGTCGTGGCGCATCGACCGGTTTCGCTCTCGACAACCTGCAGAAGCGCGGAGACCTGTTCATGGGCCCCGGCATCGAGGTCTATGAAGGCATGATCATCGGTGAGGCGTCCCGCCCGGAGAACATGACGGTGAACCCCACCAAGGGCAAGGAACTCACGAACATCAGGACGCACTCGTCCGATGATGCAATCAAGCTGAAGCCGCCACGCGACGTCAACCTCGAGGTCGCGATCGAGTGGATCGCCGAAGACGAACTCGTCGAGGTGACCCCTGAGTCGATCCGCATCCGTAAGCGCCTGCTCACCGAATCCGAGCGCAAGCGGGCGAAGAAGAAGTAGTAGCTCGCTTCGCTGTCGATCATCGATCATCGGCTGCCGGATTCCTTGGAACCTACTCAATCGTTGTCGTCGTCAGACCGTTGAGGGACAATGAGAGAGGAGTCCGAATATGCGACGCATGATCATCGCTTTGGTGGCGGTGCTTGCAGTGGTAGGTACCGCATGTACGCCTGAAGACACCGGCAGTTCGCCGACGACGCTAGGTATCGATTCAAGGGGACCGACCGGTATCCAGGCGTTTGCCGCGTCCGGACTTGACCCATTCGATTCGTGCAACGAGTTCCTGGACTACGTCAAGAGACATGCCATCGAACTCGTGGGCCCCTACGGCCTTGAGGGGTACGGGGGTGGGCGCTTCTACGCCATTGAAGAGACGGCGACTTTGGACATGGCGCTTGCTGGCGGCGATGACGGCGGTAGGAACGCCGCACCAGTGAAGGGCGTCGACTACTCGGGCACCAACGTGCAGGTGGCAGGCGTCGATGAACCGGACATCGTCAAGACCGACGGTGAGCGGATCTTCGCTGTCGCACAAGGACATCTCTACTGGATCGACGCGTCCGGTGATCCTGAGATCGTGGCCTCGCTGCAGATGGACGGCTGGGGTCAGCAGCTCTTCCTCTCAGGAGATCGGCTCCTCGTCATCACCTCCGGCGGACACTTCGGAGTTGAGCCGCTCGGCGGTGTTGCCCGCGGCATGATCGCTCCTGACTCCCGCACCGAGCGTGTCGTCCTCTCCGAGGTTGATGTCTCAGATCCGGACAACTTCGGTGCGATTCGCACGCTCACACTCGATGGTGGAGTCCTGTCGTCCCGCATGGCCGACGGCACCGCCCGCATCGTTGTGCGCTCCGGGCCGGTCGGGTTCGACTGGGTGTACCCGGAAGGCAGCGGCATCCGTGCCGAGCAGAAGGCGATCGACGCGAACAAGAAGCTCATCGAGGAATCAACACTCGAGAACTGGGTCCCCTGGTACATCCTCGAGGACCATCGGTCAGGCACGATCTCTGACGGTCCTGTGCTTGGCTGTGACCAGGTCGGACACCCGGAGGAATTCTCCGGACTCACGATGCTTACGATCCTCTCCATCGACGTCGAGGAAGGTCTCGAACCCGGTAACAGCATCGGACTTCTCGCCCAGGGTGAGACCATCTACGCATCCAACGACAACCTCTACGTCGCCACCTCACCGTGGATGGCGTGGCCGCAGACCAGGTGGGAGGAGGAGTCCACCAAGGATGACACCCTGTCCACCCAGATCCACATGTTCGACATCTCCGATCCCGACACGGCGACCTACGTGGCCTCGGGTGAGGTCGAAGGCGTGCTCCACTCACAGTGGGCCATGGACGAATACGAAGGAGTCCTTCGAGTCGTTGTGACCGACGAGAACCCGTGGTGGGGATCCTCAGAGGTCCCGGACACCGCGGTTGTCACGATGCAGCGTGATGGCAAGGAACTGAAGCAACTCGGAGAGGTTGATGGCCTGGGCAAGAACGAGCGTGTGTACGCCGTTCGGTTCATCGAGGACAAGGGCTACGTCGTCACGTTCCGCCAGGTCGATCCGCTGTACGTGGTTGATCTCTCGGATCCAAGCGATCCCGAGGTCAAGGGTGAGCTCAAGATCAACGGCTACTCGGCGTACCTGCATCCGATCGGTGAGGATCTGCTCCTCGGCGTCGGTCAGGATGCGACAGACCAGGGCCGAATCGAGGGCACCCAGGTGTCGGTGTTCGACGTGTCGGATCCGACCGATCCGCGTCGCCTGTCACGCATCACATTCGATGAGGCGCACTCCGAAGCCGAGTGGGACCACCACGCATTCCTGTGGTGGGCACCCGAGGAGATCGCCGTCCTTCCGATACAGCGCTGGTCATGGGACGAACGCACAGGCAAGGAGGATTACTTCTCCGGTGCGGCTGTGCTCACGGCGAATCCGCAACGGATCAAGGAACTGGGCAAGATCCAGCATCCGAACCAGTTCGAGGGAGACGATGATTGCGACGGGTGCGGTGGCTGGACGGCGCCGATCAACCGCTCGCTTGTGATCGGCGACACGCTGTTCACGTTCTCCGAAACCGGTGTCATGGCTTCCGATCTCGACACGCTCGACAAGGTCGCCTGGCTCCCATTCGGTTGATGCCAGAGCAGGGAGCAGAAAGCTGAGAGCAGAGAGCAGAGACGGTGGCCTCCCTTGGGGGCCACCAGCTTTCCTCCCGGAGCGAGGTTCGTTCGCTACGATCGGATCGTGGAAGGTATCTCGGTACGACGGGTCGTTGCTGATGATTGGCACCGGCTGAAGATGATTCGCTTGGCCGCGCTTGCTGACAGCCCGGATGCATTCGCGACGACCCATGAGGAAGCCAGTGCTTATGCCGACGCGGTATGGGCCGATCGGGCTGCGGAAGGAGCGCATGGCGAAGATCAGGCGACGTTCCTCGCCTTCGACGCCGGCGGAACCGCCGTCGGGCTCGTGGTAGGTCTCACCGACAGCGAGGACGCGTCGGGCAGTCATCTTGTGTCCCTCTGGGTACATCCCGATGCGAGGGGGAAGGGGCTTGCCAGCAAGCTCACAGCTGAAGTAATCGACTGGTCCGTATCTTCGGGTTTCCGGCATCTCCGCCTCTGGGTGACCGAGACGAACACTGCAGCTCGCACGCTGTACGAATCGCTTGGTTTTAACGACACGGGTGAACGGCAGCCTCTTCCCTCAAATCCCGATCTCGCCGAATTGCTCTTGCAGATCGATCCGAGGGAGCGGTAGCGTCTTGCCTCTTGAGTTCGGCCGCATATCTGCCGAAGGTATCGTGCTAGGTGTCCACGACAGGGAGCAGCGTTTTGCCACGTAGGGGGGCAGAAGTCCAACGTACAGAAGACGGGCCATTCGGCTACGCGATCTTCACCATTCCGGGATCGATCCGGAATCCGGACGACGCGAGCGGACTCAACGTGGAGATAAGCGTCCAAGGCTCTGAAGTGACGCTGCGCTCCGACGGTTCAGAGTTGGGCAGCTGGCCTCTCGACGCAGTACGTGTTCATCCCATCGACACCACGTCCTACGACTTCGTCGCCGAAGGCGATCGATTGATCTTCGTGCCGGACGATCGGGCAGTTCTCATGGACAGCCCCCTTCTCGACAGGCCCCCTCCCAAGACAGACAAGCAGAAGCGTCGCGAGGAGAAGCAGGCTGCCAAGGACCGTGCCAGAGCTGAGAAGGAAGCTGTCAGGAAGGACAAGGAGCGTGCAAAGGCAGAGAAGGTAGCTGCCAAGGAGACGAAGGAGCGCGCGAAGGCAGAGAAGGCTTCCGCCAAGGTGGAGAAGAAGTCGGACGAGGGTCGCGCGAAGGCCGAGAAGGTGGCTGCCAAGCAAGCGAAGAAGGCGGCAGCGAAATCGAGAACCGATTCGGAATCCAAACGGAAGAAGCGAGAGACCAAGCCCGATGTCACGGAGTCGACCGCAGGGGCGCCCGACGTAGTGGTGACAGAGGAACGCGAGGATGTCGTAACCACTGACCTCGAGGCTGAGACGGCCGCCGAGCAGGTCGATGACGCGGTCGTTGATGTAGGTCTTCCGGAAGCTCCGCTCAAGCACAAGAAGCGGCGCAAGAGGAAGGCACGCGATTCGGAATCCGTAGGGGCGACATCCAGGAAACCCAGGAGATCCAAGGAACCCAAGGAACCCAAGGAACCGAAGGAACCCAAGAAGGACCGCGCCAGAGTTTGGATTACTGCGATCGACGCTGCCCGCCGGTACGACGTGTTCGGCCTCGATCGAGTGCAAGTCGACGAGAGCCTGCGTGGGCACGACCATCAGCACACCTGGGACCACCGGACAGCAGCATCGTTCGGCCTCGGAGCACGCATCTGCACGATCTGCGGGAAGATCAGACTGAAGGTCTAACCGAAGCGGTAGCCGACAGACCGAACCGTTGTGATCCAGGTCGAACGTTCTTCCCCGAGCTTCGCTCTCAGCCGGCGAACATGGACATCAACCGTCCGTGAGCCGCCGAAATAGTCGTAGCCCCACACCTTCGAGAGGATCTGCTCCCTGCTCCACACGCGGTTCGGATTCTCAACGAAGAACCGGAGCAGTTCATACTCCATGTAGGTGAGGTCGACGGGCCTGCCGGCCAGCGATGCTTGATAGGTGGCCGTGTTCAGTTCGAGATCGTGGTGATGCAGCACCGGATCATCGGTGATGTCGATCTCTGCGACGCCGAGCCTCGCGAGCCTCACACGCAGCTCGGCCCGATCCACCGGCGTGAGCAGGAAGTCGTCGAACCCAACCTTGTCATGGAGATCTGCAGTGAGCGTACGATCAACGATCACCAAGACCTGGAGTCCATACTCCTCGCGCAGCTTCCCAGCCACAGTGACCGCAAGGTCTGGGTTGTCCCCGAGTTCTACGACGGCAGCGCTCCAGCCCGAAGAGGGTTCTTTGCGTCCGGCGTCAGCAACGTCAACGATCGGTACAGGCTGATACCCCGCGTCGATCAGAGCTCCGGTGAGTGTGGGCGACGGTGATTCGGGGTAGAGCGCGATGTACATTCAGAGCACCGGGAGGTATTCCCTCAGTTCATAGGCCGAGACATGCTGTTCGTAGCGAGTCCATTCGCGTTTCTTGTTCCTCAGGAACCATTCAAACACGTGTTCCCCGAGCGTGTCCCGCACAAGTTCGGATGCCTCCATGACGTTGATCGCATCGATGAGGTTGTGGGGGATGTGGCGGACGCCTGCCTCCTTGCGCTCGCCGGATGACATTCTGAGTACCTCTGCCCCGGTTTCGGGGGGCAGTTCGTAGTTCCCCGCCACACCGGCAAGACCTGCCGCGAGGATCACCGACAGGGTGAGATAGGGATTCGTCGCCGCGTCCGGTGAGCGGTACTCGATGCGTGTCGAATCGATCTTGCCCTTTCTGGTCGCGGGTACCCGTACGAGTGCGCTCTGATCGTTCCGGGCCCACGTTTCGAATGTCGGTGCGTCGAACCCACCAACAAGTCGTTTGTACGAGTTGACCCACTGATTCGTGATCGCAGTTATCTCGGCCGAGTGCCTGAGCAAGCCAGCAATGAATCCTCTGGCGACCTTCGACAGTCCGTAGCTACCCGATTCATCGTGGAACGCGTTCTCGTCACCTTGGAAAAGTGAGAGGTGGAGGTGCATGCCGGATCCGTCGTACTTCTCGAGCGGCTTCGGCATGAACGTCGCGTAGATGCCGTGCTCGATAGCGACCTCCTTGACAGTCAACCGGGTGGTCATGATGTTGTCAGCCATCGTGAGCGCATCCGTGTGGCGCAGATCCAGCTCGTGCTGCGAAGGCGACACCTCGTGATGGGAGAACGCCACAGGGATTCCGAGTGCTTCGAGTGCCATGATCGTGGAACGCCGGTACTCCTGGGCAACATCGAGCGGGGTGAGATCGAAGTAGCCGCCGCGATCGAGCACTTGTGGATCCTCCGATGAGTCCTCGAAGTAGAAGTATTCGATCTCCGGGGCGACGTAGAACGTGTATCCGAGTTCGGCCGCCTTCTGGAGCTGCCGCCGGAGCACGCCCCGTGGATCACCGGGGAATGGGTCTCCTTCAGGTGTCACGATGTCGCAGAACATGCGAGCAACACCGGCGTCTCCGCTCTTCCACGGCAGAATCTGAAAGGTGGTCGGATCCGGCTTCGCGAGCATGTCGGCTTCGTGCGACCGGGAGAACCCATCGATTGAGCTACCGTCGAACGACATGCCGTCCTCGAGGGCGATCTCGAGTTCCGCAGGTGTGATAGCGAACGACTTCAGGAATCCCTGAACGTCGGTGAACCAGAGGCGGATGAAGCGGATGCCCCGCTCCTTCACTGTCGAAAGTACATATTCCCGCTGCCGTTCCATACATTCTCCGCTACGTCGATTTGTCCATCGTATTGAATCATCGGCCATTGGCGGCACTCGTACAAGCGATGTAACACAGCGTTCACACTCCGGTTACTGATGCGAAACTGCAACGGTTCTAGCGTGTGGGTCACGATCGGCGCTCCAGCGCGCCGTACGAATGAAGCCACCGCTGAAAGGCAGGGACGATGGCGTATCGCGCCGAATACATCTGGATTGACGGGCAGAAGCCGACCGCCAAGTTGCGGTCCAAGACCAAGGTGCTTCCGGATGGGGCAGAACTCCCGATCTGGGGCTTTGACGGTTCTTCGACCGAGCAAGCTCCGGGTGACGAGTCCGACTGTGTGCTCAACCCTGTCAAGGTTGTGCCGGACCCAATTCGGGGTGGGGACGATGTCCTTGTCCTGTGTGAGGTCCTGAACGTTGATATGACGCCGCACGAATCCAACACGCGTGCTGATGCCGTGGCTGCTCTCGAGAAGTACGATGACCAGGATCCGTGGTTCGGCATGGAGCAGGAGTACACGTTCTACAAGGACGGCCGTCCCCACGGATGGCCCATCGGTGGATTCCCGGCGCCTCAGGGCGGGTACTACTGCGGTATCGGTGCCGACGAGATCTGGGGACGGGACATCGTCGAGGATCACACGTGGGCATGCATCGAGGCTGGCCTTGAGATCTCAGGTACCAACGCTGAAGTCATGATCGGCCAGTGGGAATTCCAGATCGGTCCCGTGAACACGGTTGACGTTGGTGATCAGGTCTGGCTTGCTCGATGGTTGCTCTACCGGATCGCTGAGGACTACGACATCTCGGCAACCCTCGAACCCAAACCGGTCAAGGGCGACTGGAACGGCGCCGGCATGCACACCAACTTCTCGACCAAGGCAATGCGTGAGGGCTGGGACCCGATCATCGCGGCGTGTGAGGCACTCGGTGAGGTGGCTCAGGAGCACGTCAAACAGTACGGAGCAGGAATTGAACGCCGACTCACCGGTATGCACGAGACGGCTCCGTGGTCCGAGTACTCCTACGGCGTGTCGGATCGCGGGGCCTCGGTGAGGATCCCGTGGATGGTCGATCAGGCCAAGAAGGGCTACATCGAGGATCGTCGCCCGAACGCCAACGCGGATCCGTACGTCGTCGCTGCGCTGATCACCGAGACGGTGTGCAGCAAGCTGGTGTAGGAAGAACAGAGAACAGAGAACAGAGACAGGGCGTCCTCCGCTCGGAGGGCGCCCCTCTCGCGTCAACAATCGATGAACGACAAACGACAAACGATGAACGCTACGGCGTGAGGCCTCGGACGACGTCGAGCTGATCATTGAACGCGGTGGTGACCACGGCGTACTCGGCAACCGCTGCTCGGCGCTGCGTGCCGTCGTCGGGGGCGCGCAGACCAGCAATGACAGCATCTGCCTGGGATACAAGACCCTGTGAAGCGGTGATCGTGTCCTGCCACGATGGCTTGAACACATCAGGGACTGTGGTCGCTGCAACCTGATTGGCAAGGTCCTGAGCGCCGTCCTTCACGGCTTCGAAGCCAGCGAGGGTGTCATCGAAGTCTGTCCCGTCTTCACGAGCCTGGTTGACAGCGTCCATCTCGGTCTGAAGCTCGCCAGCCACATTCTCGAATCGATCGACCTCCTGGAGGAAAGCCAAGATGTCGGTGGGGAGAGTCGACGACGTTGTTGTCTGGGGCAGCGTCGTAGTCGTCGGCGGCAACGTCGTTGTTGTGGACGCGGCGATGTCAGCTGCTGGCAGCGCGTTGACGAACACATACGTGAACCCGATCAGTGCTGCGATGACGACCGGGAGTATCCAGCGGCCCGGTTTCGGATCTTCCTTGCTCACGGTGGTGAGCTTAGGGCGAATCTCCGGAGAGAGGCATCATCGCTAGGGTCATCCCATGGATGTCAAAGGAAGAACCGCCATCGTGACGGGAGGCGCCGTCCGTGTCGGCGCCGCAATCTCCCAGGAGTTGGCGCGTCGGGGTGCCTCGGTGTTCATCCACTACAACCGATCTGAAGGTCCAGCGGACGCTGTGCGTGAGGAGATTGCCTCAGCAGGGGGTATCGCTGTAATCGGTTCCGTTGACCTCTCGAATCCCGATGCCGCCGCAGACCTCATCGCCGCGACAGCAGCGTCCCTGGGTCCACCGACGATCCTTGTCAACAGTGCTTCGGCGTTTCCCTTCGACACCATCGAAGATGTCACACCTGACGGATTCCGCTCGGCCCAAGAACTGACATTGGCAACGCCCCTGATGCTCACGCAGGCATTCGCCCGCCAGGTACCAGATGATCTCGGCGGAGCGATCGTGAACATCACCGATGTCAAGACGGAGCGCCCTTATCGAAAGCACCTGTCATACATGCTCGCGAAGGGTGGCATTGACACACTCACCAAAGCTGCGGCACTGGCCCTGGCTCCGAAGATCCGGGTCAACGCTGTAGCGCTCGGTGTCGTACTCCCTCCAGCCGATGAAGGAGACGACTACGCCGAGAAGCTTGCGGCCGAACTCCCTCTTCAACGTGTGGGCGGTGCACAGGTCGTTGCGGACACTGTGGCCTTCCTCTGCGAGAACGACTTCATCAC
>JBDLJV010000005.1:0-30784 GCA_039714175.1 Actinomycetota bacterium | reverse complement strand
GTCAGCGTTGGGTCGTTCACGATCGAGCGAGCTTGTCCTGTGAACTCATCCATGTGCATGAGGAACCTCCAAGCTGTGTTGCTCCGCAAACCAGTCTAGTGCCGCAGGTCCTATCGCTCCGCTCTTGGGCCGAGCGCCGCTCAGGCGTCGAACTCCTCGAGTTGAGCGAAGAGCTGCTCGACCTGTTCGATGCCGAGAGCACCGGTCGTACGGAACAGCACGGTGCCGTCCGCATCGGTCACGATCCAGAATGGGAAGGCGTTCACACCCATTTGTGCAGCGATCTTGGTGTCCGCATCGACAAGTACAGGGAACGGGAACTGGCTCTCGGCAAGGTACGGCTCGAGTGGGTTTCCGCGGGACTCGTCGATCGATGTCGTGACGGTGATGAAATCGCTATTCGGATAGGTTGACTGGGCCTCCGGCCACCAAGCGGTGAGCTCGGGGAGCTCTTGCTGGCAGTAGGGGCACCAGTGCGCCCAAACCATCCATACGCGCTTTGTGCCGTCCGTTGGATCGATCGTGATGGTTGCGTCGCTGTAGCCATCGGGACCCTCGATCGTGCTCAGGACCATGCCGACGGCTTGATCGGGTGCGTCGCTCGAGAATCGGGGCAGGAATCCGTCCGGCACCGCCGGGGCAGGAGTGGCGCCTCCGCCGGCATTGTTCGCTGCGGCAAGCTTGGCGTCCTTGGCGATGTCATCGATGGTGACGGACATGTCGTACAGGGCGCTGTTGAGCCCTGTGAGTTGTGCATCGAGCGACTCGATTTCGTCGGTCGTCGACTTGAGTGAGTTGAAGAGGAAGAACTGGCCGACACCGAGCAGGACCACGATGAGAGCAGCGAGCCCGATGATGATGCCTCTGGAGGCTGACGGCTTTCGGTTGTCGGTCGACGGCTCGGAACCGGTGGCATCTGCGGAAGTGTCCTCGATGTCTGCCGTGGCGCCGTCGGGCGTCGGGTGTCGGGTGTCGGGTGTCTCTGTCATACGGGAACAGTAATGACGGATCTCGTGTTCTTATCTTGTGCGCGATGTCGTGTCTGCGCGGTACGATGTTGTGTAGTGGACGTGTTCCTCACACGCCCCGCTTGCGGGGGTGACATGGTTTCGACCGTGAGAGTTGAGGCGCCGGAAGCGAGCCGAGGTCGCCGGAGTCCTCGTTAAAGAGCCGGTACACATATAAGTGCAGACGAAAGTTACGCACTGGCAGCGTAGTTAAACGCTCCTGTCCTCCCGGAGGGTGCCCACCTCGCCGGATCAGGGCAATGCAATGTGGGACGCTCCCGCCGGGATTTCCGGGACCGGCGGGCTAAGACAATTCCGGATAGGGCATGAGGGTGCTTGCCAACAGAGTCCTCGTGTTCCGAAAGCTCGCTGTTGGCTGCGCTCGGAGATGCCGACGCCAACACCTCGTGGGACGGGGGTTCGATTCCCCCCACCTCCACTCTGATCAGGGGCCTTCGGGCCCCTGACTCGCGTACCGAGGGTTACAAACCTCAAGTATCAGGTCTGTGGCCCGCAGATTGGGGCTCGGACTAGGTGATCTCGATACCGGCGATCTCGAGTGCTGCTCGGACAAGATTGACGGTCGGGAGTTCATCGAGTTCGGACAGTGGTACCCAGCGGCAGGCATCCACCGAACCGTCGACCTCCGTGACGGACGGTGCACCGGACAGGGGAGTGCGGTAGATCATTCGTACGACATGGATTCCATCGGGATACTTGCCACCCTCGTACACGCGGGCATCGATACCGAGATGCTCGTACCCACCGAGATCGAGTCCCGTCTCTTCGTGGATCTCACGCCGCAGTGCGTCGAGCGGGTGCTCACCCCACTCGATGCCTCCACCGGGAAGCGTCCACATGCCCTCGCCGGGGTAGCCCGATGCGATGCGGCAGAGGAGTATCGCATCCTCGTGGACGGCGACACCGTAGATCGATAGGCGGGTGGGGAGCTTTGTCATCGCTCACGACGGTACCAGCGCTCAACGTGAGAGGGGCACCCCGGAGAGTGCCCCTCGGTCACATTCCGGTACTCCTCAACCTGGAATGTGGAGCTTGCCGAAGCATGTCGGACCATCGGCAAGCGCTACATAGTGCGCTACGAACGCCCGCTTGAAGCTGGCAAGCGAATACGCGAGATCCTTCCACCGTGTATCCAGTTTCTTGCCCGTCTCCGTGACGTCCATGACGGCAGCAACCGAGTCATGCACACGCTTCTGCGCTGCTACGACGGCCTCGTACGTTGCCGGGCTCGCCTCGGCTGTATCCGATGCGATCTCGGTCAGGTGATTGACGTGGTCGACAACCTTGGCAAGGTGCGCCTCGAGGGTCCGCGCAGGATCCTTGTCATGGTCCTCAGCTTCGCCCTCGCCGCGAAGCGCTGCGACTGCATCGCGGGCTCCATAGTAGATATCCATGACGTTGGCACTGATGTCCTTGAGCGCACTGACGCTCTTGGCCGAGCGTGCGTCGTCTTCAAGGTCGGCAACCTCTGCAGCAGCGTCTGCAAATATGCCGCTGACGATCGTGTTCTGGGCGGCTTCCGCCGCTGTCGCAAGGATCGCTGCCTTGTACCTGATCTGTGCCAACGTGTTGTAGCGAGCCCGCTTCAGCGCTTCGGCAGCTTTCTCCTCGTCAGTCCTCGGGTCGTCGCCAGCCTTGGCCTTCTCTGCACGATCGATCGTGTAGTGATAGATCTGGTGTGCCTTGTCCTTGAGCGCATACGCAGCGTCAGGTGTCTCTGCAGCATCGATCTTCTTGAACAGGCCGTTGAGCTCCGAGACGCCCTGAGCAACAAGTTTCTTGGCGAGCTCGTTGTCGCATCCCTCGACCCACTTCTTCAACAGACCGATCTTGTACTCGACCGTTCCACGGGCCTTGTTCTTGGCCGCCTCAAGCTTCTCGGCGGGCGTCTCACCCACCTCGTTGGCGCGGGCCTTGGTCGCGTAGTAGATGTCGTGGGCCTTCTGATCGAGGGCCCAGAGAGCATCTGTTGTCTCAGCTGTTGCCACCTGTGTATCCCTGATTGAGATCAGCTCAGAGATGCCATCGGCGTAGACAGCCTTCTTGTCACCGTTGTCCGTGCCATTCTTCAGATCGGTGAGCAGGCTGACTTTGTAGTTGTAGGTGCCAACCACTTTGGCGCGCACCGTCTCGAGATCGTCCCCACTCGTTTCGCCGCCGTTTGCTGGTGCAAACGCGGTGACGGCGAGCATCGCCATCGACAGAAGCAGGATGATCAACGTGCGTGTGCTTGCGCGCAAAGTGCCCGGTTCCCCGTGTCTCGACGTTTCCATGTTCCCTTCGCATTCCGGACCCGATGCAGGGATGCCATCGGTCCCCGCGTCAACAGCGGGGACCGCGCACCGCGCAGATTTCATTCCTGTCCGGTGACTATCGGCAGACGCGCGAATGAACTAGATAGGGCGCTCGGACCAATTGCGAGGGACGACTAGCTGATGCCGAGAGCAACGAGCGGGTCGGTGCAATCCGTTCCGAGGCCATGGGCGACGGCCTCGTTCGTCAGCTTGCCAGCAGCGATGTTCACGCCACCGATGAGCGCCGGCCGCGTCTCGAAGGCAGATTCGAGGCCGTTTGCCAAAGCTCGAACATAGGGGAGCGTGGCATTCGACAGGGCTCGCGATGATGTGTGAGGAACGGAACCGGGGATGTTCCCGACCGCGTAATGTACGACTCCATCAACGACATATGTCGGTTCGTGGTGCGTCGTTTCCTTGCTTGTCTCGAAGCATCCGCCCTGATCGATTGAGATGTCGACGACAACTGAACCGGGGCGCATCGCTGCGATCATTGATCGATCCATGACGGTTGGCGCCTTGTCCCCTGCGACGAGAACTGCGCCAACAACGAGGTCTGCCTGGGATGTCCACTCCTGAACAGCGTGGCGCGTGGAGTAGTCGGTGACGACTCTCGAACCCCAGCGTGCTTGAACCCGCTCAAGAGCATCGACGTTCACGTCGAGCACGGTGACGCGGGCTCCGAGGCCGACGGCGACATCGATCGCGTTCATGCCCGCCGCTCCGGCTCCGATCACGACGACGAGGCCCGGAGGTACTCCGGCATGGCCGCCGAGCAGGACACCCATCCCACCGTAGGGAGCCATCAGGTAGAAGGCTCCGACTTGTGTGGAGAGCCTCCCTGCGATGTGGCTCATGGGAGCGAGCAGCGGAAGGTTCCCGTTCTCAGCCACCGTCTCGTAGGCAATGGCGGTGGCTCCCGACTCCCGCAGACCGGCCTCAACCGCCGGATACGCGGCGAGGTGAAGGTAGGTGAACAACACGTGGTCCGGGCGAAGCATCGCGATCTCCGAGGCCTGCGGTTCCTTGACATGCACGATGAGTTGCGCCTCGTCGAAGACCGCCTGGGCGTCATCGACTATCTCCACGCCAACAGCGAGGAATGCGGCGTCGGGTGCACCAGCACCGTCACCGGCACCGGACTGAACGATCACGCGATGTCCCCGATGTATGAGATCGGCTGCGGCACCCGGTTGGAGCGCGACTCGGCGCTCGTCAGGCTTGATCTCGGTGACCACACCAACGTTCATCGGGACCTCCATGTGTTGCTCCGGACGATGTGCTTGAAGCCTAGGTGGAGTCGCAGTGCTTCGACCTGTCGATCGCCACGGATGGTATCCGCGTGCTCACTCCGGATTGGTCGTAGCAGCCACCTGCCGATGCCCGGGTGGCTCGTCGTCTAGCCTGCGGGAATGGACACAGCGGCCTTCCTCGATGCTCTGAGGCGCGAGACCGACACGATGCTGCGTATTGCGGTAGATCTTCCGATGGATGCAGATGTGCCCACATGTCCCGGGTGGACGGTGAGAGATCTGCTCGTGCACACCGGATTGGTCCATCGTCACAAAGCAGACACCGTGCTACAAGGACTCACGGACCAGGGAGCCGAGACACAACCAGAGCCGACCGGTGACATCCTTGAGTGGTTCGGTGACGGCATCGACTTCATGCTCGACGCGTTCGAAGAATCGGATCTCTCACGTCCCAGCTGGACGTGGTGTGGCCACGACCACGATGCCTCGTGGTGGGTCCGTCGCATGGCACACGAGACACTGATCCACGGCGTCGATGCCGCTGTCGCCGCGGGTTGGGAACCGGTGGTTGATGAGCGCCTCGCCGAGGACGGGATCGACGAGATTCTCATCGAGATGTTGGTTGGGTATCCGGAGTGGGCGGAGATCTCCGAGGGTGACAGAACAATTGAACTCGCTGCTCCTTCCCGATCGTGGCACCTGCGCACGTGTAGCTGGAGTGGAGTGTCTCCGAACACCGACACCGCTTACACCGACGAACCGGGATTGACCGCTGCTGAGGCAGTTGAACAGCCGAACGTGCGAATCGAGGGATCCGCCGCGGCACTCGACCTCTGGCTCTGGGGTCGCGGTCCTGTGCCGGATGTTGATGGAGATGTGTCGCTTGCTGAATATGTGCGCGCGGTTGCGGCACAAGGAACGCAATGAACACCGAGGCGACAGCTGCTGTCTACGAAATCCGTTCTGATGCCGAGATAGCGAGAGCGCGACTCGCTGCCGACGGCATAGAAGCGTGGCTCTCGGTCGACGACGAGGGTGGCCTCAACCCGGGTTTCTACGCCCGGTACGGCATCCGCCTGGTCGTTCGTCCCGAGGACCTCGATGATGCGTACGAGAGCCTCGGCATCGAGCATCTGGAAGTTCCTGCACAGGTTGCCGACGCGATGTTCAAGCACGCTGGATGGGCGTACCCGGAGGAGGCATGTGGGGTGGTCGTGTTCAATGACTCACAGCCTGTGCTCACGATCTGTCTGTCCAACGCCGATGCGAGTGCGGAGCGTTTCACGATCTCGCCTGCGGAACAGTTCGCTGCCAACCGATTCGCAGAGCAGCGGGATGAGCGCGTCGGGGCGATCTTCCACAGTCATCCGATGTCCGACGCGTATCCATCGCAATGGGACGTCGAGGGCGGAGCCGACCCGGAGTGGATCCACTTCATCATTGGCCCCGTTTCCGGTCCGCGACCGTACCTCCGCGCCTTCCGAATCGTTGGCGGGGATGTCACCGAGGTGAAGATCACGGTCGGGCAATAGAATCGCATCCATGGCTCGATCCGAACACAACCGAGAGGCATATCGTCAGTTGTTCGGATATGTCGGTGCGGCGCTCCAGGTGCTCACGGCGGTTCTCATCGTTGTATCCGTCCCGATAGCGCCCCCGTGGCTGGTGATGGGACTTCTCGTGTTCGTGGGCGTCACATCGTGGTGGTCATGGCGCCGGTTCGCCTCCAACTTCATGGTGCCGACGTTCGTCGGCACCACCCAGTCAGTGCTGTGGATGGTGCTTGTGGGAGTCGGCGTCGGAATCTACGGGTGGGGCAGATGAGGCTCACAATCCTGGGTTCCACTGCAGGTGCACCGTCGCGAACGAACCCGGCTTCCGGCTATCTCATCGAACACGGGGATGTATCGATCTGGATGGATGCCGGAACCGGCACGTTCATGGAACTCGCCGATCGGGTCGACCCCGGGAAGCTCGATGCAGTGATCATCTCCCACATCCACGTCGATCACTGCTCCGACCTCTTCGGGTTGTACGGCTATCTGGCCTTCGGTCCTTCAGGGGATGTGCCGGTGAAGGTGTTCGCTCCCAAGGATGCGCCCCATCATCTGGCTGCTTTCGCCAGGGCGAGTGATGAGCACATCTTCAACGCGGTGCTCGATTTCGAAGAGGTTGGCCCCGGCGACGAGGCAATCGTTGGTGATGTCGTGCTCCGGTTCGGCGAGGCCATTCACCCGGTCCCGGCTCTCGTGACCAGGATCGAGGCGGGCGGCAGTTCGCTTGTCTATTCGGGAGACACAGGTCCTGGAGGTGATCTCCAGAAGCTATCTGCCGGTGCAACTGCGCTCCTGTGCGAAGCGTCGAACGCGGGTGTCCGCAATGCACAGACCTATCCGTACCATCTGACGGCTGGCGAAGCCGGGGATGCAGCCACGCTGGCCGCCGTTGATCAGCTGATCCTGACGCACATCGGCGCTTTGATGGATCCAGAGCAGAGTTTGAAGGAGGCTTCGGTGGCGTTTGCGGGAAGCATCGCCTACGCAGCACAAGGAACAGTATTCGACATATGAGGAACGTGGCGTAACCGTGAGAACCGATAGGGCGAACGATCAACTGAGAAGCGTGAAGATCACCAGGGGATACACCGAGATGACTCCCGGGTCGGTGCTCATCGAAATGGGACGCACACGTGTGCTGTGCACCGTGTCGCTCGATGACGATGTGCCGCCCTGGATGAAGAAGTCGGGTGATGGCTGGGTGACTGCCGAATACTCGATGCTCCCTGGCGCAAGTCCGGAGCGGATTCGGAGAAGCTCGATCAACGGTGGCCGTACCAAGGAGATTCAGAGGCTCATTGGACGGTCACTCAGGGCGGCGGTTGACATGAAGGCAATGGGCCCACTCACCGCTCGAATCGATTGCGACGTGCTTCAGGCAGACGGTGGGACCAGGACAGCTTCGATCACCGGGGCCTGGATCGCGCTGGCAGACGCCTTCGACACATGGGTGGCTGATGGCAAGATGGAGAGGAACCCGATCAAGACGAACATTGCCGCGATCTCGGTTGGAGTTCTCGACGGTGTCCCGATGCTCGACCTTGAGTACACGGAGGATGTCGCTGCTGATGTCGATGCGAACGTGGTCATGACCGGGGATGGCAGGATGATCGAGGTGCAGGGCACGGCGGAGGGGGAGCCGTATTCGAGAGAGGATCTCGACACGATGCTCGACTACGCCGGGGCGGGGATTGAGTCGCTCATCACGATGCAGAACGAGTGTCGGACGTGAAGAGGCCACATGGAGTCGTGGTCGCTTCGAAGAACGCCGACAAGATCGCTGAGGTTGAGGCTGTTCTGGCATCCCTTGATCCGCCGATCGAAGTGATCACCGGCCACAACTGGGAGGATGTCGAAGAGATCGGCCACACGCTGACCGAGAACGCCTTGCTGAAGGCTCGGGCGGTCGTGGAGGCCACGGGGCACGCAGCAATTGCAGATGACACAGGGCTTCAAGTCGACGCTCTCGGTGGTGCGCCTGGCGTCCGAACGGCAAGATTCGCCGGGGAGGGTGCGAGCTACGGAGAGAACGTCACGAAGCTGCTCTTCGAGATGAGCGGCAAGCGGGATCGGTCGGCGCAGTTCTGCACGGCGGTTGCCCTGGTGTCGCCATCCGGGGACGAACTGGTTGTCGAAGGGATGCTTGAAGGGGAGATCACCGATGCACGCAGGGGCGATGGCGGATTCGGATACGATCCTGTGTTCGAGGTGAGCGGACGGACGCTCGCCGAGATCTCCGAGTCGGAGAAGAACCGGATCAGCCATCGCGCGCTAGCGCTACAGGAACTCGCCGCCGCGCTCTCGAGCTGAAGCCGTCTCAGCTGTTTGGAAGATGCCCCAATAGCTGGTCGACCAACTCGTTGGCTCCCTTCTCCATCGACTTGAGGTTGATCCCCTGGGTCGCGAACACCTGCCCGCCCCTGAGTTCGAACCGTGCGCCGAGCTTGCTCAGCGTCTCGGAGACTCGAGTGGTTGTGTCGGCGAACGTGTGGGGGAAGAACTTGTAGGCGCAGTACACCCCGACAGGTTTTCCCTCAAGGGAATCGAGACCGTTGATCCATTGAGCGATGTGCTGTGTCGGCTTGCCGCCGAAGGGCACGTCAGCCGCCGTCGTACAGCCGGCTATCACACCGGATGAGGAAGCGACCTGCTCAGGGGTCGTCTCGTCGATGGTCCGGATCAGCGAGGCGATGCTGTGTTCTGCCGCCGCATCAGCGATGGCGTCGGCAACTTCCCGCGTGCGATCCTGCTTGCTCTCGTACACGACCAGAACAGCCATGGGTTCATCTTCTCACAGTGCCACGGGCGCGTCGATGGACTTCGCCGCAGGCCGGAAGGATTCGGTACGATGCTGCAACCTCGAAGGGAGTGGAAGTGGCGTTTGCTGCAGGTACGCAAGGAAATCGGGTCGCCTACGACATCACCGGGGAGGGGGACGTTGATCTGGTTCTCATCCACGGCATTACCGAGAATCGCAAGTTCTGGGATCCGCTGACGGCTCCGTTCGCTGAGACGTATCGAGTGATCCGCGTCGATCTTCCCGGTCACGGCGAGTCCGGTCCGATTTCGAAGTATGGGATCGATGACCTCGCTCGCGAGGTCAAGGCTGTCGTGGACGAGGTTGGCAATGGAGATCCGTACGTCGTCGGGCATTCGCTCGGTGGATACGTCGCATCGGTGTATGCCGCTCGGTATCCGGTGCGGGCGGTGGTAAATATCGATCAGCCCTTGATGCTCGCAGCGTTCAAGGAACAGCTCGAACCCGCTGAGGAGATGTTGCGCGGAGAGGCGTTCGGTGCCGTCGTCGGCGGCATGTTCGAGGGTTTCATGGCGCCTCTTCCTGACGGTGAGAAGGAGCGCATCAACAGCATGCGACGTCCCGACCAGGATGTGGTGTTGGGCGTGTGGGATCCGATCTTCGCACTGACGGTCGAGCAGCTTCACGCTCTCGTCGGGGAATTGCTTGCCGGGATCACGGCGCCGTATCTCGCGATCCACGGTATCGATCTCGGTCCCGACTACGAACCGTGGTTGAAGTCGGCGATACCCCAAGCCGAGTATGAGCTGTGGGCCGACAGCGGGCACTATCCACATCTGTTGCACGCGGATCGGTTCGTGGAGCGCGTCACGGCGTTCGCCTAGCCGCAGCCCTGCTGTTCGGTGCGGGCGAGAGGACTCGAACCTCCACTCCTTCCGGAACCAGGTCCTAAACCTGGCGCGTCTGCCAATTCCGCCACACCCGCGTGTGGGTTGATTCTCGCACACGACGGTGCTGAAACGCCGAAGCCCCCGACGAACGGGGGCCTCTGGTGGGTCGCCGGGGACTTGAACCCCGAACCTGCGGATTAAGAGTCCGATGCTCTGCCAAATTGAGCTAGCGACCCGCCTGGGATGCTAACAAACTGGGTCATCTAGCGGCCGAAGGATTCGGCCACAACATCGATCCATACCATGACACGATGCCAGTATGAGGAGGCCCGCAGTGCACGAACTCGGCATACGCCGTGTGGTAGGTGGTTCTTCCGGTGTCCGGTTCCTGCTGGCTTGATGTACGTCTTGCCGAAATCGGCCGATTCGAGATTCAATGCCTTCGACCAGTAGCGCATCGCTACGGCTTCGTTGTTGCCCTCGTGCAGGTGCAGTCCGAGTTTGAATTGTGCGTCGGGATCCAGGTATTCCCGGACCCAGCTGATGAAGTACCGAAGGGCAGCAGGGTCAGTGTTCGTGAGATCGAGATGATTGCGGGTCTTCGATCCCTCTCCCCAGTAGAGAACAACACCGCCCACGAATCGAGCGTCATAGAGATTGGACACGGCAAAGGCTTTCGCCTCGGATCGAATGACTTCTATCTCCAGGCGTCTTCTCCATTGCGTGTCTCTTGGGATTCCTCGCTGAATCTTGGATCCGACTCGCTCCTTGATCGCGTCAATCTGGGCACCAGTCAATGTCACCTCCTGGCTCCAGTTGGAAATGGTTCCCCTGGGCACCGGGATGACGCTCTGGATCTCGGAGTACGTGAGACCCAACCGCCGCAGCGCCATCCCGAGCTGCTTGCGTTCCCAACGGTGGAGTTCGGACCATTGGGAAGCCTCAGCGAGCAGGTTCCCGGGGATTGTCGGTGTCATCGGTACAACGTATCTGCTGGATACGACAGAACTGTGTCGGTGTGGATTGGGATGGGGTATCGTCACGGCTCACATCGGGCTGTGGCGCAGCTTGGAAGCGCACTTGCTTTGGGAGCAAGGGGTCGTCAGTTCAAATCTGACCAGCCCGACGGAGACGAGCCCTCGCATTCGTGCGGGGGCCGTTCTCGTTCTTGGGAAGAGAACGCATGCAACGTTCCTCAGTTTGACGGCTCAGGTGACGGAATCACGAACCCCTGCTCGGTGGCGGACCGCTCCGACAGCTATGAGACCCTGGGCGGCGAGGTAGGGGACCATGATCAGCCAATCTGCGGCGGTGACTTCGCTGTGGAAGCGGTTGATGGCGAGGATTGCATCGCTCACAATGAAGAGTGTCGCGCCGATCGCGAGCAGGTACGACACAGCGGCCTCGCACTCCCCGACGAGGGCCGCGGCGCGCCACCCCATGATGCTGATGACGACGGCGTAGATGGCAACGGGGATGAGGAGATCCCCGGCGCCCTCGGCGAGATAGATCGTGAGCCCGATGCCGACCGCGACATAGGGGATCGCGAGGGCCGGCTTTGCGGCGCGGCTCACTCCAACGAATGCAGTGATGTAGATCAGGTGACTGACAAGGAACGCTGCGAGGGTCAACTCGAAGTAGCCGAACTCGAAGTCTCCGATCGCTCCGAAGAGCAATCCGAGGGCAATGAGGCGCCTGAACCGTGTTGATGGCTCCGTGAGGTACACCCCAACGGCGAGCGTGAGTACCGGTAATGCCTTGAAGGTGAACCGGAGGGGTTCGATGTCGAAGCCCATCGCGAAGAAGAACACCGCTGTGGCAACACCGAACGTCGGCCACATCCACGCGGGGACAACCGGGCCTGAGCCGACGGGGACCCGCCGAGTGGTGTTCGACGAATCCGCGTTCACCTCGGCGCCTCCGTGAGCTGGTTCGGGTTCACGGCGTGGATGAGGATGTCGATGGCATCGGTATCGGAATCCTCAACCGGACGCAACACCTCGTCGATCAACCGGACTTCAAGTCCATCGACCAGTGGGGCGATCCGCTCTTTGGTCCAGAGGAGTTCAGGATTCTGGGGCCCGCTGACGCCCTCTGCGAGGTTTCGCAGCGCGTGACCGATGGCAACGAGAGTCCCGCCCGGGGCAAGTGCTTCGACTGCCCGGGTGAACAGCGCCGCCATGTCCTCGGGACCCATATGCACATACACGATGATCACGAGGTCGTACTGGCGCTGTGCCTCGTAGGACGTGATGTCCGCGACGATCCACTCGATGCTTGTGTCCCTGGCAACGGTCCTGGCCTTGTCGATCGCGACGGGGGAGAAGTCGACCCCCGTGACATCCCATCCCTTTCGCGCCAACCAGATGGCGTTCCTGCCTTCGCCGCAGGCGAGATCGAGAGCAGATCCGACCTCGAGCCTTTCCACGATCGGGGGGAGGAACAGGTTCGGTCCCGCCGACCAGATGAGTTCCTTCTCTGCGTACCGCTCGTCCCACATGTCGCTGTTCATACCCAGACCTTACGATGCTCGACACCGTCACAATGGCGTCATGGAACATGCATGGGAACCGATGACCACTGTCGAGGCACAGCGCCGCTTCTCCGACGCGCACATTGATTGGTGGATCGCCGGTGGCCACGCCATCGACCTCTTCCTGGGATGGGAGTCGCGACCACACGCGGATCTTGACGTCGAGATGTTCCGTGAGGATCGAGCCGTGCTATTTGAGATCTTCGACGGATGGGACCTTCACGTGGCGTCCGCTGGCAGCCTCCATCCGTGGCGCGACCCGGAAGCGCTCGATGAGAGCGTATTCGGGGTGTGGCTCAGGCCTTCCCCGGATGAGCCCTGGCAGTTGGAGATCATGCTTGCCGACGGGGACCGCACCGAGTGGCGGTTTCGTCGTGATCCGTCCATCACGATGTCCGGGAGTCGCTTGATCCGGACCACACGCGACGGGTTGCCCTACTGCACCCCCGAGGTTCAGCTGCTGTACAAATCGAAGATGTCGAGGTCGAAAGATGACCTGGATCTGGCCCGCTGCCTTCATCGGATGACCCTTGACCAGCGCCGGTGGCTCGCCGACGCCGTTGCCACAACGGGAGGGAACCATCCATGGATCTCGGCTATTGAGGCTTCAATGGAACAGGCACACGAATGAAGCCGCAACGCCGGTAACCTACGGCGACGTTAGCGGGTGTAGCTCAATGGTAGAGCCCCAGCCTTCCAAGCTGGTCACGCGGGTTCGACTCCCGTCACCCGCTCGACCGGTGGAGAAGAACCCCATCGGCTTAGCCCCCGTAGCTCAACGGGATAGAGCGACGGACTTCTAATCCGTAGGTTGAGGGTTCGAGTCCTTCCGGGGGCGCTGCGAGCTTGCTCGCGCGGACATGGTGGCCGTAGCTCAGTTAGGCAGAGCACCTGGTTGTGGTCCAGGATGTCGCGGGTTCAAATCCCGTCGGCCACCCCAATCCCGTTGCTCCCCCTCGCACGCGAGGGGGAGTACGCGGGGATTATCAATGTCGAGGAGTGACAGTGCAGACCGAGGTCAATGAATCTGGACGGTTCGAGCGGACGCTGACCGTCCAGCTCGAGAACGAGGAGCTTGCTGCAGCCAAGCAGAAGGCAGCGGCGAAGATCTCACAGAGCGTGAAGATCAAGGGCTTCCGCCCGGGGAAGGCGCCGCTTCCCATTGTCGAACGACACGTGGGCGCGGAATACCTCCGATCAGAAGCTGTCGAAGAGGCCATTCAGAATGTTGTCCCCGAGGCCATCGATGAGGCCGGACTCGAACCTGTCACCCCACCGTCCGTCTCAGCGATAAGAGATGACAATGAAGACGGCTCCGTCGAAATCGACATCGTCGTCACTCTGTGGCCCGTTCTCGATGCACTCCCGGATCTCGGTGAAATCGAGATCGAGGTCGAGGACACAGCGGTCAGCGACGAAGAGATCACTGAACAGGTCGACGCGCTGCGCGAGCAGTACGCCGAACTTGTCGAGCACGACGGCGATCTGTCAGCGGGCGACTTCGCCCTGATAGACATCGCCGTCGAGCACGACGGTGAGCTGGTCGAGACAGCTGCAGCCAAGGACCTTCTCTACGAGGTCGGCACGCAGTCGTTCATCGACGGTATCGACTCCCTCCTCACGGATGCAACCGTCGGCGAGACCGTCACCGGTGAGGGCACCCTGCCCGAGGGCTACTCCGACAGGGGCGGCGAGACAGTGACCCTGTCGATCACCATCAAAGAAGGCAAGAAGAAGAACCTCCCGGACCTCACCGACGACATGGTCGAGGAAGCGACCGAGTTCTCAACCGTGGACGACCTTCTTGAAGCGATCGAGAAGAACATGCATGCTTACAAGGTGCATACGCAGCGTTCCGTGCTTCAGGACAAAGTTGTGCAGCATGTCGTGAACGAGGTCGACTTCGATCTACCCGAAGCATTGCTCTCAGCCGAAGTTGAGGCACGGGTTCACAACCTCATCGGTCGACTCCAGGAGTCGGAGATCTCGATCCAGGACTACCTGAAGATCACGGGACAAGACGAAGCTGCGTTCATCGGCACGACACGCGACGAGGCTGACCAAGCGCTCTCGACCCGGGTCATCCTCGAATCGATCGCAGCGATCGAGAACTGGCAGGTCGGCGATGACGAGATGCTCGAGCACGTCGTACGCCTTCTTGACGTCTCAGAGGAGGAGGCTTCGACCGTTCTCGAGGGATGGAAGGCAGATGGTCAAGTAGAGGCGCTCACCGGTGATATCCTCCGCGAAAGGGCCCTCACCAGCCTTGTCGAGTCTGCCACAGCGGTTGACAAGGAGGGGAATCCCGTCGATCTGACTCCGGTCGTGGTCGCAGAGGAAGACGAGGACCGCGAAGAAGAGAACAACGAGGAGGCATCCGAGGACGATGCCGCCGACGAGTCTGAGGAGCAAGGATGAGCTATCTGGTCCCAACAGTCGTTGAGAACACCCCGCGCGGGGAACGTGCCTTCGACATCTACAGCCGTCTGCTCAAGGACCGCATCATTTTCCTGGGAACCCCCATCGATGACGGCGTAGCGAACATCATCATGGCCCAGCTTCTGCATCTCGAGGGTGAGGATCCGGACAAGGACATCAGCCTCTACATCAACTCGCCGGGTGGTTCCACTACAGCGTTGATGGCGATCTACGACACGATGCAGTACATCAAGCCGGATGTTTCGACCCTGTGCATGGGTCTCGCGGCGTCCGCCGCAGCTGTCCTGCTCGCCGCAGGTGCAGAGGGCAAGCGTTTCGCCCTGCCACACAGCCGCATCATGATTCACCAGCCACACATCTCCGGTCTCGGTGGTCAGGCCACCGACATCGAGATCCACGCACGTGAGATTCTCAAGACCCGCGAGGACATCAACGTGATCCTCGCCGAGCACACGGACAAGCCGCTCGAGACGGTCCAGGCAGACACCGAACGTGACTTTTGGCTCGGAGCTGAGGAGGCAATGGAGTACGGTGTCATCGACGCCGTCCTCACCGGCCGGCAGCTCGAAGCCGTCGAGAGCTAGGGAGCAGCAGCTTGGCGAAGTACGAAGGTTCCGAACTCCTCAAATGCAGCTTCTGCGGTAAGTCCCAGAAGCAGGTCAGAAAGCTGATCGCCGGTCCGGGTGTCTACATCTGTGACGAGTGCATCGAGTTGTGCAACGAGATCATCGAAGAGGAGCTCTCCGACACCGAAGAGGTCGCCTTCACCGAACTTCCCAAGCCGCACGAGATCTACGGGTTCCTCGAGGAGTACGTGGTCGGCCAGTCCCAGGCCAAGAAGGTTCTTTCGGTCGCCGTGTACAACCACTACAAGCGAGTGCGTGCAGGTCAGCGATCCACCGATGACGACGTGGAGCTTCAGAAGTCGAACATCCTGATGATCGGCCCGACCGGTTCGGGCAAGACGCTCATGGCCCAGACACTCGCCAGACTCCTCAACGTACCGTTCGCCATCGCGGATGCGACGGCGCTCACCGAAGCGGGGTACGTGGGAGAGGATGTCGAGAACATCCTGCTCAAGATCATCACATCCGCGGACTTCGACACCAAGCGAGCCGAGCAGGGAATCATCTACATCGATGAGATCGACAAGATCGCCCGCAAGGCGGAGAACCCATCGATCACCCGCGACGTCTCAGGTGAAGGTGTCCAGCAGGCGTTGCTGAAGATCCTCGAAGGAACCGTTGCCTCCGTCCCGCCGCAGGGAGGACGGAAGCATCCACACCAGGAACTGATCCAGGTGGACACGACGAACATGCTGTTCATCGTTGGTGGAGCTTTCGCAGGTCTCGAAGAGGTCATCACCAAGCGTGTTGGCGACAAGTCGGTCGGCTTCGGTGCTGACGTGCGCTCGAAGGACGAGATCCGCCCTTCAGAGATCATCGACCAGGTGATGCCGGAAGACCTTATCGGCTACGGGTTGATCCCCGAGTTCATCGGTCGGCTGCCGGTCATGACAACCGTTGCCGATCTTGACAAGGAATCACTCGTCAAGGTGCTCACCGAGCCGAAGAATGCGATCACCAAGCAGTACAACCGCTTCTTCGAGATGGACGGTGTCGAGCTTGTCATCACCGATGATGCCCTTGAAGCGATCGCCGAACAGGCGATGAAGCGGGGAACCGGCGCACGCGGGTTGCGCGCCATCATGGAAGAGGTCCTCCTCGACACGATGTACGAACTCCCGTCACGCACCGACGTCGCGAGGGTCGTTATCGACGGCGAAGTGGTTCGTGAGCGCGTCAATCCAACACTTGTGCCGATCCAGGACATTGGTTCGTCGGATCTGCCCGAGGAACGGTCCGCCTAGAGGTTCGTGATCACGGAGGTGATCTGGTGAGTGGAACCTGGCCACACTGCGCCAAGGTCGCGTTCATCGGCTCCCACGGCATCCGCAAGACCACTGCAGTCCACGGATTCGCGAACGCGATGCAGCGTGCCGGAAGATCCGTGGAGCACGGTCGTGAGATCGTCAGGGACAACCCGCTGGGCATCAACGAGTCTGCCACAGGGGAGGCTCAGCTCTGGGTGATCGTTTCCCAGATCCGTCAGGAGTTACAGCTCTCCCGCCATTCGGAAGTTCTCGTGCTCGATCGCGGTGTCATGGACAACTACGCCTATTACCTCAGGGCCAACGGCGGCAAGGATCCGTTCGACGTCGGCCCCCTCGTGTCCCGGTGGTCCGAAACGTACGACATGGTTGTTCGTCTGCGTCCCGACATCGCCCTGAGGGAGGACGGCGTGCGATCGACCTCCGACACCTTCCGTACCGAGATCGAGACGATCCTCGACACCGAGCTGAAGCGGCTCGTTCCCGACCGCCGACTTGTTGACTACCCCGCCTCGTCGATCGACGACCGATTCGACTGGTGGCCGCTCGCTGAGCGTCTTGCCGGCCTGATGGAAGAGCCGCTCTTCGCCGATGGCGTGCCTCGACGCCGAGCACGGAGACCGAGGGTGGAGAAGCCTTCCGTTCCGCAAATGGAACTCGAGATATAGGCGCTCAGTTCCGAATTGATAGGCAGTAGGAGCGGGTTCTACGTGAGCAGTGCTCGCAGCGCCGTCCTGATGCGCTTCTCGCTGACTGAACCCTGCACACCGACCGGTTGGGCGAACAGGCTCACGCGCAGCTCCTGCAGTGACCATGCGATCTCGGCCATCTCCGCGTTCGGGGTGATCACCTCGCTGAGTGCATCGAGCTCGTCCTCCAGGGCAACAACGCGCGCCATGCGCTCGCGGTCCCTGTCAGGGTTCTCTCTGAGCTTGTCGAGTCGGTAGGTCGCTCCATCGAGGTACCTGCGCGCCCCGTCGAGTCGTTCGGCACCGATCACTGTGATGCAGCCGGGGAAGACGAACCGTTCGACCTGCTGGTCGATGTCGTCGAGTACATCGCCGAAGGTGGCCTCGTTCGTGTTGTCCATAGCAAGCTGCAGACGGTGGAGCGCCTGCAGCATTGACGCGGCAGCGGCGCCGACGCGCTCCAGCGCATCACCGACACCATTCCGGACAACGCCTGCCAGTTGATCGAATTCAGCCTTGGACCATGCTCCTTCGCTGGAGCCGGCAAGCATCTCGTCGATGGCGCACGCAAGACAGTCCTGCATCCACTCGTTGGCGTCCTCATATGGGCTGCTGTGAATCGGTAATGGCTGATGGTCAGCAAGTACCGCCGACATGAGGCGGCGGGGTGAGGGGAGGGAGAGGATGAGCAGTCGCCTGAGCCCGCTCCACATCTCGTCGGCTTGCTCGTCTCGGGTGGCAACGATGCGGACGGATACCGAGTCTCCCTCGTCGATCAGTGTCGGGAAGGCCTCCAACGCATGTCCCTGGCCCTTGAGCGTGAGCGTGCGTGGGAGATCGCCGAAGTCCCACGCCGTGATCCCGGTCCGTTCCTCGAACTGCGACGAGGACGCAACGGTTTCGCGAGCCGTTCGGCGCAACTCGGTCCGCAATGCTGCGAGGTCGTCACCTTCTGCGACGGTGGACTCGTCATCGCCCATGATTCGATAGCGGGGTCGCAGGTGTCGTGGAACGCGGTCGGTGTCGAAGTCGTCGGGTCGAACAAGTGCGCCACCCCGGCGGCTCAGGGTCCGTGCAAGGGATTCGAGCAAGCGACCCTCGGAAGGATCGATGTCGATGACGATCTCTCTCGCTGTATCGGGTGCGGGGGTGAATTCCCTACGTATCCGCTTGGGCAGGGACCGGATCAGTTCGGTGATGAGTTCCTCGCGGAAGCCCGGAATGCTCCACTCGAAGACCGCGGGATCGATCCGATCGAGGGCGCCGATCGGTACGTCGATGGTGACGCCGTCGTTGGTGCTCGACGCGTCGAACTCGTAATCCAAGTGGAGATCGAGGTCGCCGTAATGCCAGGACCTCGGGTACGCGTCGACGTCCGAGGCCGGTGCGTTCTGGTTGATCAGATCGTCGAGGGTCAGGTGGAGGAGCTGAGGAGAGCGGTGGCGTTCGTCCTTCCACCAGGAATCGAAGGCTCGGGTCGATGTTGCCTCGGTCGGAATGCGCTCATCGAAGAACCGAAAGAGCTCCTCGTCGGTGACCATGAGGTCGCTTCGACGCTCGCGAGTCTCGAGTTCGACGACCGCGGCGATCTGCTCGTCGTTGTGTCCGGCGAACTCGTGGTGGGTATCCCACTCGCCGGACACGAGGGCATGTGCGATGAAGAGTTCGCGTGATGCCGCTGCGTCGAAGCGCTCATACGTCACGACCCGTTCGTTGGCGAGGGGCAACCCGAAGAGGGTGACGGTCTCCCTCCCCACAGCGGCGCCCCTCTCCTGATCCCACCAGGGATCCGATATCGAGCGGTGAATGAGATGAGCGCCGACGCGTTCGACGGTCGCGGTATCGATCACAGCCACGTCAACAGCCCACGTTCGCGTCGTCTCGACGAGTTCGGCCGCCATGATCCATTCGGGGGCTCGTTTGAATAGGACGGAACCGGGCCGGATGGCGAATCGTGCTCCGCGCGCGCCCCGATACTCCCAGCTATCGGGATCCTTGTGCCCCACGTGGCTGAGCAGCCCGGCGAGCAGGGATTCGTGCACCAATTCGGGTGTCGCCGGTTTGCGATTCGGGTGCATCCGGAGATCCCTGGAGACGCGTCGCAGTTGTGCCCGAAGATCCTGCCACTCGCGCACACGACGCCAATTGAGGAAGTCCTTTCTGCACATACGTCGGAACTGGTTCGACGTGAGTTCGTCACGCTGCCTCGATATGTACTCCCACAGACGCAACCAGGAGAGGAAGTCGGAGGATTCGTCGGCGAATCGTCGGTGTTTCTGATCGGCGGCTTCCTCTTTGTCGGTTGGGCGCTCCCGTGGATCCTGGATCGATAGAGCGCTGGCGATCGTGAGCACCTCATCGAGGCATGCGTTCTCGTGGCCGGCGAGCAACATGCGGCCGAGACGAGGATCGACGGGAATCCGGGCGAGACTCCTTCCGATCGGCGTGAGCCATGCACGCGTGCCGGACTCGGCTTCGGTGATCGCACCGAGTTCGTCCAACAGGGCAACGCCGTCCTTGATGCTTCGCGTATCGGGAGGGTCGATGAACGGGAACCTTCGCACATCTCCGAGGTTGGCGGCAGCCATCTGGAGCATCACCGATGCGAGGCTGGTTCGCAGAATCTCCGGATCGGTGAAGTCCGGCCGACCGTCGAAATCCGCCTCGTCGTAGAGCCGGATGCAGATTCCCGGGCCGAGTCGACCGCATCGTCCCGCTCGTTGCCGTGCCGACGCCTTGGAGATCGCCTCGATCGGTAGCTGCTGGACCTTCGTCCGCCGGTTGTATCTCGAGATGCGAGCCATGCCGGCGTCGATGACGGAGCGGATGCCCGGAACGGTCAGGGACGTCTCAGCGACGTTCGTGGACACGACGATGCGTCGGCCGGTGTGCCCGGAGAACACACGGTGTTGCTCTGCAGCCGAGAGACGACCGTAGAGCGGGAGGATCTCCGTGTGGCGCAACTGGAGGTCCGATAGGGCATCAACCGCATCCCGGATCTCGCGTTCACCGGAGCAGAACACGAGTATGTCACCATGACTCTCCGCAGCGAGTTCCATGACTGCGTCGCAGATGCCCTGACTCTGATCTCTCGGCTCAGATCCATCGACAGCGCCGAGCGGCCGATACCGCAGCTCAACGGGGTGACCGCGACCCTCGACCTCGAGAACAGGTGCGTCGTCGAAGTGCTCAGCGAAGCGCTCGGTGTCGATGGTTGCCGACGTGATGATGACCTTCAGATCGGGGCGCCTCGGCAACAGTCGCTTGAGGTAGCCGAGGAGATAGTCGACGTTCAGTGAACGTTCGTGTGCCTCATCGATGATGATCGTGTCGTACTGACGCAGATCCCTGTCCCGCTGGATCTCGTTGAGAAGGATGCCGTCGGTCATCACCTTGATCGCGGTCGAATCCTCGACTTCATCGGTGAAACGGACCGTGTAGCCGACAAGGCCACCCATCTGCGTATTGAGTTCCTCGGCAACACGTTCGGCAATGGCTCGTGCAGCGATCCTGCGCGGCTGTGTGTGCCCGATGCGTTGCGTGCGGCCTCGCCCGAGCTCCAAGCACATCTTCGGCAACTGGGTGCTCTTCCCCGATCCCGTCTCTCCGGCGACGATCACTACCTGGTTGTCCCGGATGGCATCGAGCAGCTCCGGACGCCACTCGGTGATGGGTAGCTCGGCCGGGTACGTGATCTTGCGCGGTACGGACCGAGATGTCTTCCGGTGGTGAGTGTTCGATTCCGACATGTCACCCGGGATGATATGGGTTGAACACCCCGGGAAGCGTCGCGTAGGCTCCTCCCATGGACATTCCACACATCCCCAAGTCAGCAGGAGAGAAGGAGACACTGGTCGCCTTCCTCGATTACCAGCGTGCCGTCATGATCGATAAGGCGAGCGACCTCACCCAGGAACAGTGGAGGCAGCGTCTGGAACCCTCAACAATGACGCTTGGTGGGATGATCTATCACCTAGCTGTTGTCGAGGAATCCTGGTTTGCAGACGACTTCGCTGGAGAGGGACTTGGTGAGCCCTGGGCATCCGTCGACTGGGAAGCCGATCGAGACTGGGAGTGGAATACAGCGCTCACGATGGATCCTGAGGCCGTGCTCGACGCATACCGACGGGCCATAGACCGATCGAATGAGATCGTGACTGCTGCGGAATCACTCGATCAACTCTCGGTCAAGACCCACCCCAGGACCGGCGAACACTGGTCATTGCGATGGATTCTCGTGCACATGATCGAAGAGACGGCACGTCACGCCGGGCACGCAGACCTCATACGCGAGTCGATAGATGGTTCGACTGGCGACTTCAGAAGCGAAGGTTGACGATCAACAATCGCCCATCGATCCGGAAGCCGGTCACGCCGGTGTCTTGACGACACTGCCTCCCTGCCACACATGGGTCACGCGGTCCGGGTTGCCCCAGCCCGAGTTGTCCTCGAGCGGGTTGAAGTCGATGGCAATGACATCGGCGTCGTAACCCTCTTTCAACTGCCCTGACATCGGCGCCTGAGGACCGAGCGTGTCGGGTCCGTTGGCCGTTGCAGCCTCGATGGCTTCCAGTGCGGTCATCCCTGCGTCCTGAAGCAGCTTGATCTCGTAGCTGTTCTGTCCGTACATGTCACCGCTCACGAAGATGTCCGTGCCCATGGCGATCTTGACGCCCTTGGCGATGGCGAGCTTCATTGCAGCAGCTTGGGCGTCGGCGACGATCAGTCCTTTCTTGTAGGCGTACGGCGGCATGATGTCCTCCATATGGAGGAGTTGATCGACGACGAATCGTGTTGGTACGAAAATGGCGCCTTGCTCGATCATGAGATCCGCGGCCTCTTCATCGAGGAATGAGCCATGTTCGATCGTCTGTACCCCTGCTCGGAGCGCCGCCATGATCCCGGGCAGGCCGTGGCAGTGCGCTGCCACGTACCGCTCCGCTCTCCCCGCTTCCTCGACGATCGCCACGAGTTCTTCATGTGAAAACTGCTGGTGGATCGGATGGTCGATCTCGGACATGACGCCACCGGATGCACAGATCTTGATGACCTTGGCGTTCCTCCTGAGGTTCGTTCGCACAGCCTTCATGACCTCTGGCACGCCGTCGGCGAGTATTCCCAGGTGGTCGACATGGTGGAGAACGTCCAGCGGAACACCGTGGATGTCTGCGTGTCCTCCCGTGGTTGACAGGATCTGGCCCGCACCGTAGACGGACGGTCCTTCGATCTGGCCCGCGGCGATTGCTGGCTGAAAGTCGACGCCGTATCCGCCGACTTCGCGAACGGAAGTGACACCGCCCATGAGCGTCCGATGCATGTCTCCAACAGCTCGCGCAGCGCGACGAGCCGTCGGCTCGATCACCTGCTCGGTTACGTCGGGCTTCGCGATGCCCACGAAGTGTGCGTGTGCCTCCCAGAGTCCCGGCAGAACGACCGGCACCAAAACAGTGTCTGCATCGGGTGTCCCCGGCGCGTTCTCACCAGGACCCGCATACGCGATTGCGCCACCGTCGAGGACGACCACGCCGTCCTCGATCGGTTCGCCCCGCCCCGGTATCAACAAACCAGCTTCGATGCGTACCGTCACGTGAACCTCCGTCTCGGATCGACAAGAGACAAAAGACGAAAACAGAACACCTCTCGGTTCTCTGCTCTCTGTTCTCTGTTCTCTGTTCTTCTCTTCTCCGTGCCCCACGCTATCGGATCTCTGACTTCTGACCTCCGACTTCCGACTTCCGACTTCCGGATTCTGGAATCTGGCACCTAACTAGTTACCTCTTGTCCCGAGGCTTTGTGCCTTGTGGCTTTGGGCTCAGCGACCTACGTTGTCCTTGAACACGTCGATCGGTTCGGGCAAACCTGGTGGACGGTGATCGGCATAGGAAGGCAGAACCCGGGGACGAGTCCCCGGGTTTGTCGCGTTGGTACAATCCATCACTCGGAGGACCGCGATGAGTGAAGGCCGTGATGAACCAAACGTATCAACCCGAAGAGGTCGAATCGCGCTGGTACCCGGTCTGGGAGGCGTCAGGCTCCTTCCGGCCTGAGGTCAACCCCGACGGTGAGCCGTACTGCATCGTCATACCCCCACCCAATGTCACAGGCGTGCTCCACACCGGCCACGCCCTCGACCACGCCATGCAGGACATCCTCATTCGACGTAAGCGAATGCAGGGCTACGCAGCGCTCTGGCTTCCGGGAACCGATCATGCAGGCATTGCCACCCAGAACGTCGTCGAGCGTGAACTCCGCGACGAAGGGATGACCCGGCATGACCTCGGTCGTGACCAGTTCATCGAACAGGTCTGGGCGTGGAAGGCCAAGTCTGGCAACACGATCTCCAAACAGATGCGGAAGATCGGCGACTCGGTCGACTGGTCACGAGAGCGGTTCACGTTCGACGAGGGTCTCAGCGAGGCTGTCCGAAAGGTCTTCGTCACGCTCTACGAGCAGGGCGTCATGTATCGCGCCAACCGGATCATCAACTGGTGCCCACGATGTCACACAGCGCTGTCGGAGATAGAGGTGTACCACGAGGATGATCCCGGCGAACTCACGCACATCAAGTACCCGTTTACAGACGGATCCGGATACATCACGGTTGCGACCACAAGACCTGAGACGATGCTCGGGGACTCAGCCGTCGCTGTCCATCCCGACGACGAACGGTACAAGGACGCAATCGGCAAGACGCTGTTGCTGCCAATTCTCGACAGGGAGATCCCTGTTGTCGGGGACGAGGGAGTGGAACACGAGTTCGGAACCGGCGCCGTCAAGGTAACGCCCGCTCACGATCCGCTCGACTTCGAGATCGGTCTGCGCCATGACCTCGAACAGATCAAGGTCATTGACACCGAGGCCAACATCACAAGAGCCGGCGGCCCCTACGTCGGCATGGACCGCTTCGAAGCCCGCGAGGCCATTCGTTCGAAGCTCCGTGAACTGAAGCTCATCGACAAGATCGAAGAGCACGAGCACTCAGTCGGTCACTGCTCGCGGTGTCACACGGTCGTGGAGCCCATGCTCTCGTTGCAGTGGTTCGTTGCCGTCCAGGAGCTCGTCGGACCTGCGATCGACGCGGTCCGAACCGGCGAGAGCACGTTCCATCCGAAGCGGTGGGAGAACAGCTACTTCCACTGGATGGAGAACCTGAGGGACTGGTGCGTCAGTCGCCAGCTCTGGTGGGGTCATCGGATCCCTGCCTGGTACTGCGACGCGTGCGACGAGACGATCGTCTCTATTGAGGATCCGACCGAGTGCTCGTGCGGGTCCACCGATCTCCGTCAGGACGAAGACGTGCTCGACACGTGGTTCTCATCCGGCTTGTGGCCGTTCACGACGCTTGGTTGGCCGGAGCAGACAGCCGACCTCGAGAAGTTCTATCCAACCGACGTGCTTGTCACCGGCTTCGACATCATCTTCTTCTGGGTCGCTCGCATGATGATGTTCGGTACCCACTTCACGAACCAGGCCCCATTCCCTGACATCCTGATCCATGGGATGGTGCGTGATGGCGAGGGCAAGAAGATGTCCAAGTCGACCGGCAACGCCCTCGACCCGCTCGAACTCGTCGATGAGTACGGTGCCGATGCACTCAGGCTTGCGCTGATCCAGGCAGCTGCGCCCGGGCATGACATACCGCTCAGCCTGGACGCAATCGATGCCGCCAGGCGGTTCGGTAACAAGCTGTGGAACGCAGTGAGGTTCGTCGTGGAGTTCATGGACGTCACAGACGTTCCGATCGAAGGTGGCTATCCGACCGATCCGGGTCCTGAAGATGCCTGGATCCTCGCCCGTCTCGGTGAGGTGAGAGCCGAGATCGACGAACTGTTCGACGAGTATCGACTCTCGGACGCGTTCGCAACCCTGTACAACTTCGCTTGGTCCGAGGGCTTTGACTGGTATCTCGAGATGGCGAAGTCGATCGGCGAAGCTGACGCCGAGCGCAGAGAGTCGATGCGTCAGACGCTCGGTCCAGTGGTTCGCGACATGCTCAAACTGTTCCATCCGGTGATGCCATTCATTACCGAGGAACTGTGGTCGCATCTGGGCGATGGCTCGGGTCTCTTGATCACTGCACCTTGGCCCGATGTCCCGATATATGAAGCTCCGCATGAGATCGAGTCGTTGAAGGGCATCGTTACCGGCATCAGGCAATTCCGATCGCAGCACCACATTGCGCGGAAGGTCCCGATACCGGTGACCGTCGCATCAAGCAGCGAGCTTCCCGAATGGTGGTACTCACAGGTTGCGTCACTGACAGGTGCCCGCCCGGAACCCGGAATGAAGCCTGACTCCGCGACGGGACAGACTCGGATCTCGGCCGATGGTGTCGAGGTCTTTGTCCCGCTCGGTGGACTCGTCGATGTGGACGCAGAGCGTCCGCGTATCGAGAAGGCGATAGCCGACCTCGAGGCAGGGATCGCCCGCTCGCGAGGCAAACTCGACAACCCCAACTTCAGGGACAGGGCGCCCGCGGATGTTGTTGCTCAGGAAGAGGGCCGGCTCGCTGAAATCGAGGCTGAGTTGCAGAAACAGCTCGCGCATCTAGCGGAGCTTGGCTGACTGATGACTGGAGCAAGCAGGGTTCCATTGATCAAGACGCGCGACCAGGCAGAAGCCTTTCTGGACGCTCGCATCGGACACGGGGTCAAGCCCGGCCTTGAGCGCATCACCGAGCTCCTTGCATTCATGGGGAGCCCGCAGGACTCGTTTCCCTCGATCCACATCGCCGGTACGAACGGTAAGACAACGGTGTCGCGCATGATCCAACAGATCCTCGGGGCGCACGGTCTTGCGGCCGGAGGGTTCACGTCACCGCATCTGCACACCGTCGAGGAGAGGTTCACACTCCACGGGCAGACGCTCGATCCGCATGACTTCACCGATGCAGTCGCCGACATCGCTTGGTTCGTCGAGGCGTTCGAACAGCAGGCCGATACATCGGTCACGTACTTCGAGGTGACGGCAGCTCTCGCGTTCTCCATCTTCGCCACCGCTGCAGTCGATGCGGGGGTGGTCGAGGTCGGACTCGGCGGACGGTTGGACGCGACCAATGTGCTCGAATCCTCGGTTGCGGTCATCACCGGAGTCGATATCGATCACACGGAGTTCCTCGGTTCCACCATCGCGGAGATCGCAGCGGAGAAGGCTGCGATTCTCGACGACGGGGGAGTGCTCGTCACGGGTCCCCTGTCTGAAGAGGCGCAAGCGGCAGTCGGCCAACGCGTGGACACGACCGCCGGTAACTGGGTCAGGACGGGCAGTGACTTCGGGGTTGCCGAAGCCGTTGTCGCCGTTGGCGGCTGGCAGTGCACGATCGAAGGGATCTTCGGTCTGTACGAGGATCTGTACCTTCCGATCCACGGTCGCCACCAGGTCGACCATCTGGCGACATCGATAGCTGCCTGCGAGATGTTCCTCGGCAGGGAACTTGATCATGATTCGCTCGCAGTGGCGGTTGGCTCCATCACGGCTCCGGGCCGGATCGAGATCGTCGATCGACGACCGCTGGTAATCGTCGACGGAGCGCACAACGCGCAGGGCTTCCGTGGACTGGCGGAGGCACTTGTCAATGAGTTTCCTGCACTCAGCTGGCAGCTCGTCATCGGAGCACGAGGCGACAGGGATGTCGCCGACCTGGTGGCTCCCCTGCAGGGACAGATCGGCAGGGTCTACGCGGCGGCTCCGGTTGACGCCGCGGCCATCGATTCTGAGATCGTCGCCAGTGACGCCGGCGCTTCGCTTGGTGTTGATGCGGCCACGTACTCCGACGCGGAGGAGGCGCTCACGGCAGCGATCGAAGCCGCGGGGCCGGAAGGTGGCGTGATCGTTGCCGGTTCCCTCTACCTGGTCGGTGATGTGAGGAGCAGGTTCGAGTCGTTGTCCGATCGCTCAGGCGAAGCGCACCTGCGCTTCGAAGCAGAACGCTTCGACGACCAGGCCGACGAGGAGTCTTCTGGTCAGCCCTACTGAACCATCGCAGTGACGTAGCGGAAGGCGTTTTCGAACCGGAGGCCACCATCGTGCGTCCGATACGGCTCGGCGGCTTCTGAAACGGCTGCCTTCAGATCCTCTTCACCAACTATCTCGATCGCGCGCTGCAATGGACCGGCTGCAACGTTCGCCCTCCAGAAGGTCTCAAGATCGGGATAGGCAAAGGGACAATCGGCCTCTCCGGCCGCGAGAACGTTCATTCCGGCGGATTCGATAAGTCCCTCAAGAATGCCGGGTTCCGACAATCCGAATGGACCGCTTCCGGGAGGAGGCTCCGGCAGCGCGTCCCGCACAGCAGCAAAGACCACGCGATATTCCACCTTGTCGGGCGTGCTCCACAGTCCCACCGCAACTTGTCCGTCAGTTACGGTGACGCGGCTGAGCTCTCTGAGGGCAGCCATTCGATCTTCGGCGTACTGAATCGAGGAGGCGGCTATCGCGACATCAAATGAGCTATCGGCAAACGGAAGCATCTCGAGATCGCCAACGTGGAAGTCTCCCTGCGGCACCCGGTCGCGTGCCAGCTCCACCAGCGGCTCGGAGGCATCCAATCCACTCACGACTGCGTCTCGATCAACGGCGATCACGCAAGCTCCCCCTCCTCCGCAACCTGCATCGAGGATCCTCGTTCCCACCGTGGTGCCGGTTGCATCCAGCATCGCGTCCCACAGCGGAGCATGCATAACCTCCTGCAACCCGGTCCAATCATCGGGTGCCCGACCCCAGAGATCACCTTGTATCTTTGCTGAGCCCATATCAACCCTCCGTCGTCCAAGAGGAACTACTCAAGGTTGCACGGCACGGGAGCAGATGCTGTGCACGTATCCAAGACCAGCACGGCAGCATTGGCGCTTGAAGCGCGTCCAGCAACGCGCACTGTCGCCATTCGTTGGGAGTGGCTGGTGTCAAACCTACGCGGCGCTCTCGCTCGTGTCAATGCGCGTCGGGTCGAGACCTGGTGCCGGTTCTCCCGCTTGCGCACGATGTGAAGCTGAACGCTTCAATGACGAATCCGAACACGACGATCCTGACCTGCAGAGCTGGATGATCGGTGCAATGACTATCTGAGACCACAGCCCTCATGCCCGCGTGTCGGCAGTCGGTGACGTCGGTTTGATGTTCTGGTTGAGGCGGAACAGGTTGGTGGGGTCGTAGATGCTCTTGAGATCGGCAAGTCGCCGGTACTTGTGTTGACCGTAGGTTTCGATCACTCGCTCCTGGCCGTCGTCGTGGGACATGAAATTGATGTAGGCACCACCGGCTGAGAAGGGTCTTGCTGCCTTCCAGAACGAGCGCACCCGGTTCATCTGATCGTCGGTGTCACTTGGATTCTCCCAACCGGAGCTGATGATCAGCGAATAGGCGGCACCGCGGTTTGCATAGGCAGTGTCCTGCTCAGCGACTCGACTGACGGCACCGCCCATTTGGAACAGTCCAACGAACGCGTAAGGAGAGGTGAGCTTCTCGCCGTGCTCGGCGAGTGTTCGGATGAGCTCCGAGCTGAGGTCGGGGAGGCTCTCAGCCTTCTCGTAGTAGTGAAATCCAGCGGGAACTCCTGCGTCGAGCGCTGCTTGGTGATCGGTGAACCGGGTTGTTTGAATCGAGTCGTGAATAGGTGTGCCGAAGTCGCGGAACGGCTGTAGGACACGATCGCCTTCCTCGAGATCGCCGATGTAGCAGACGCCTGCTCCCACTACGTGGGCTCCGTGGAGTTCTTCGGGGACGGTCGCAACGGGAGGCATGATTCGAATGACTGCAATGGTTGTCAACTCGTCGGGAGCCTGAGCGGCGTACTCCTGGTAGAACCGGAGAAACTCCTCTGCTTCAGCGATGGGGTGGAAGAGAAAGCCGGCGAGGACGGATGGGCCAACTGGATGCGCCTGATACCGGAAGGAAGTCACGATACCGAAGTTTCCGCCTCCGCCTCGGAGACCCCACATCAGCTCTGGGTGGGTATCGTCATCCGCGCGGAGGAACTCGCCATCGGCTGTGACCATGTCCACGCCTATCAGGTTGTCGCAGGTGAGGCCGTGCTTCCGCATCAGCCAGCCCAAGCCACCTCCGAGGGTGAGCCCCGCGATCCCTGTCTCGCTGACGGTTCCGGCGGGGACTGCGAGGCCAAACGCCTGGGTTGCACGGTCGAGGTCTCCGAGCAGGGCGCCAGCTTCGGCTGTGACCGTTGCGTCTTGAGTATCGACGTGGGTGGCGGTCATTTCGGAGAGGTCGATCATCAGGCCTCCCTCGCACACCGCATTCCCGCTCACCCCGTGACCCCCTCCACGTACCGAGACGACGAGTGAATGCCGCCTGGCGAACCTGACAGCTTCAATCACATCAGCCACAACCTTGCAGCGGGCGATGAGCGCCGGTCGCCGATCGATCATGCCATTCCAAATAGATCGGACTTGGTCGTAGTCCTCGTCTCCCGGTCGGATCAGATCACCGCTGAGAGCCGAATCGAACTCCGATACTGCCCTCTTCGATAGTGATCGTGCAGTGCTGTCCTGTGAGACTCGCATTGGGTCCTCCAAGCTTCAAGGTCCGTTTCTGGATCATCAACCATGTCCTGTCCATCGTCTAGGACAAAAAATGGACTAGCAATCGGAGCAGGAGGGTGCGACACTCGATTCGTGAAGACCTATGCGCAGTACTGCCCCATCGCTCGAAGCTCCGAGATCCTCGCTCAGCGGTGGACTCCGATCATCATCCGCAACCTTCTCGACGGCCCCGCCAGTTACACATCGCTCGCCGACCGCGCACCGGGCATACCCCGGAGTCTCCTCACGAGCCGTCTCCGCGCACTTCAATCAGCCGGACTGGTCGAGAAGTCGGTGAGGCCGCAATCATCCAGAACGTCCTACGAGTTGACCGAGCCGGGACAAGATCTCGCTACCGTCATCTCCGCGATGGGCACCTGGGGCGAGCGATGGCTCGAAGTCACTCCCCAACATGCCGATCCCATCTACTTCCTCGACTCCTGGATCAATACCTACCTCAACGAGGAAGCCCTCCCCGCAGACAGAGTCGTCGCCCGATTCGAGTTCAGTGACCAACCCAGCAAGATAAGTCCGATGTGGGTCATCTTCGACCGCAACGACCCAGAGGTCTGTCGCACTGATCCCGGCTACCCGGAAGACCTGATCATCATCGGAGAGTCCGTCGCCCTCGCGGAATGGCACCTCGGCCGGACCGAATGGAGTGACATAGTCGGCAGCGGACGAGTCAGCATCCACGGTATCCCAAGACTCACCAAGGCGCTCCCCACCTGGAATCACCGAAGCCGTTGGACGACCGCTGAGCACCCCCGGACCAGAAGCCCCTAGTCGGCTCGACAAACGGATCACTGAGCGAGCATACGTGCCGATATGGGCGGTGCTCATGTGTCTTTGACGATCCTTTGACATCGACTCCGTAGGTTCGTGAGCAATACGCTATGCCTCCTCGGGGGGCAGAAGGA
>JBDLJV010000004.1:0-31339 GCA_039714175.1 Actinomycetota bacterium | reverse complement strand
CCCGGGGCAACAACGACGATCGAGGCAACCTCCAGATATGTCTCACCCTGGCGATCGGGGTCGTGGTACTTCCAGACGCCGGTCAACTCCACGATCGGCCCGACCGTGCGGTATCGGCCGGGCGGGTCGAGATCGGCAGCCATCTCGGAGGGGAGGCGAACCCCGATTCCGACATTGGATCCATGCAAGGGTCCGCCGTCAGCCACGGGCGACGTCGCATACGCGTCACCGTTGAGCTGGGTCCAGGTCCAGCCGTTTCTCCGATCCCCGTAGTCACCGATCAGCTCCCCCACAACGGTCACCTCCACGCCGGCGTGGCGCGCACCATCGGAGACAAGATCCGACACCGCAACCTCGCGAGCTGCAACCGGACCGGCGACAAGCAGCAGGAGGCCCGTCGTGATGGTGAGCACCAGCCGTCTCATCAACGCCCCCGAATCCACGAATAGACGAATCCGACGAGGACGAACACCGCAACGAACTCGAGACGTCCGAGCAGCATCTGGACGATGTATGTCAGCTTGAGAAGCGCTGGCATCGTTGGAGAGGTCACACCTGCTGACAGTCCAACGCTTGCACCGGCGCTCACAGATTCGAAGAGCGCTTGGTCCAGCGGCACGCCGTAGATGAGACCCATCCCTGCACCGAGGAGGAAGAGGGCAACGAAGAGCAGGGACACGACCATCGCCGACGCTGCCACCTCCGGTGTGAGCCTGTGACGTCCGAATTGGTAGAAGCCGTCGTCCACGAGAGCACCTTCAGGCAACAGATCTCCCTTGACTCTGTTGCGGATCGCTCGCACAACGAGGCCAACACGCATGGCCTTGACTCCGCCGGCAGTCGATGAGGCCATGCCGCCGAGAGCCATCGCGATGGTCATGCCGCCGAACGCGGTCCCGCCCCATACCCTGAGTTCGGCTGAGGGCACGGTTGTGAATCCTGTTCCCGTGTGTGCCGACAGTATCTGGAAGAATCCCTGTCGCGACAGTCCCCCGATCGATGTGTAGATGCCCAGAGCTGCAAGGCCGAAGATGGTGAGCATCATCGTGAGGCCGAACGTCACAAGAATCGTTCGGGTCTCCAGCGAACGAAGGACGATCCACCGCCGCCTCTTGCCGTCGTCCTGGCTCTCATGCATACGAGCGCGATCGCGCGTGCGCCTGGCGCTTCCGTTCCACATACGGAAGTGGAGTCCGAACGACAACGCGCCCGCAACCATCAACACCGCCGTGAAGAGTTCGAAGACCGCAGAGTGGTAGTAGCCGAGGCTTGTTGACTGCGGGGCGAAGCCACCGGTGTCGAACGCAGCGAAGAAGATCATGAGTCCGTGGAACAAGGACCGGACCGGGTCGAACCCGAGAACGACGTAGGCAACGAGACCGAGGGTGACAACGCCGACGACCAGATGGAGAACCGAGATCGCCCAGATCGCCTTCGCCGTCGACTGGACAGACGGCAGCAGACGATCCTCACGTCCCTCGCCGGCGAACAGCGCGTGCACGCCGCGGCCTCCGAAGAGAACCAGCGCGGCGATGATGATCCCCTGGCCGCCGAGGAAGTGCAGGAGATGTCTCCAGAAGTTGAGTGATGGCGCCAGATGATCGAGATCCTGCACCAGGGCCAACCCCGTGGTCGACAGCCCGGACATGGCGTCGAAGTACGCATCAAGTGGGCCGCCGAAGTGGCCGGACAGCAGGAACGGGATGGATCCGATGAGCGGCACGAGAATCCACGTGAGGGCCACGACGACCATGCCATGACTCCACTCCATGTGCTCCTCATACATGGCCTCCACCCGCTTGGACGCGAGCGAGATCCGGACAAGGCCCACACCCAGAACAGCGAGCACACCCGTCATGAGGAGGAAGGAGCCCAGCGGCCTCCACTCAGACCCGATGACAGCTACGGCTATCGGCAGCATCGATGCACTGGCAACGACGATGAGAACCCGGCCGAGTGCCCCGGCAATGGTACGGAAGTCCTCGGCGGCCGGTCGTATGAGCACTAGTGCTCCGTCCACGAACGTTCGGGGTGTCGATGTCGAGTCAGGAGCCTTGCTCGCAAGGCCGCAGGACGAAGGCGCATTGGTGAATGCGTCGAGAACGAGAACGCAGCGAGAGAGACTGCTGGCCGACAGAACATCGCAAAGGTTCGTGGACGGAGCACTAGACGAGCCAGAGGGCGATGATCGCTGTAACGACCCCGGCCGCAGCGAGGATGCCGACGGCGGCGATTTCGAAAACGAACAGGCCGATGCTGTCAATCGGGTCGGGCATCCACGAGGGGAGCTTGCGGCCACCACTCGGAGTCATGCGGGGTCACCGCAGCGGAAGATTCGCTGGATGTCAGCGATGGAGGTGATGCCGCTCGCGACGACCAGTTGGTCTCCGGGCTCGATCACCGTTCGACCGTTGGGAATCACTACGTCCATGTCCCTCTCGATTGCAACAATGAGCGAGGACGGCGGCAAGTCAATCTCCTGGACCTGCGTAGCAGCGAACTCGGCACCCACCTCAAACTCCGAAACGGAGAGCTTCCCGTGGACAAGCAGGGTGCTCGATTCGAGGTTGTGCACCTTGAGGTCACGCTCGATCACTTCAACCATGAGATCCGTGACAGCGACCGTGTGCAAACCGAGGGCCGAGAACGTCGGTGCATTCGCTGGATCATTCAGCCGCGCGATCACGTTCTTCGCTCCAAGTGATGTCGACAGCTGGGACGCGACAAGATTCACATCGTCCAGTCCCGTGACCGCGAATACCCAGTCGGCCCGGTGCACGTCGGCACGTCGGAGCAGATCAATGTCGGTGCCGTCGCCCTCGAAGACAACGACGCCGGTATCACCGACAACCTTCATAGCCAGCTCGTGATCCGCTTCGATCATCATGACCATGTGCCCGCCGTCAGCGAGCTTCTTGGCGAGGTACGAGCCCACTTTCCCGCCACCGACGATGAGCGTTCTCATGGTCGTCTCGAATGATCGATCGAGAGGTACTCGCCCACGCGGGCGGTAATCCCCTTCTTGGCAGCGGCAACCACGAGGTCACCTTCGTTCAACAGGAAATCCGGATCAGGGATCATCGTCCGACCGTTCCTGCGAACAGCGGCCACCCGCAGGCTTCCGGAGACTTCGAAGTCTGAGACGGCGAGTGACTCGCCTGCAGCGGAGATGGTCATCTCGACGACCTCGATGTCCCCCGTCGAGAAAGTGACGTGAAGATCGAATTCCTCCTCGAGCAACTGCTCATGGATGACTCTGGATGTCAGGTGGGCGCCCGCAACGTACTGGACATCGAGCGCGCGGTAGGCCTCTGCGCGGGCGGGGTCGTCCAGTCTCGCGATGGTCCGGCGGACGCCGAATACCTGCTTTGCCACCTGAGCTGCCATCAGGTTCACATTGTCGTTGTGGGTGACGGCAACGAAGGCGTCAGCGAACTCGATATCCGCCCGGCGGAGGGTTTTGACATCGTACGGAAGCCCGACCTCGGTCCGACCGTTGAACGAGTTTCCGAGTCGTCCCAACTTGCTCGGTTCCTCTTCAACAACTGACACGTCGTGCCCGTTCTCGGACAGCGAGTGGGCCAGTTCGAGTCCGACACGACCGCAGCCAGCAATGACAACCAACATGCTGGCGAGGCTACTGCGCGTTCGTGCGCCACACATGCACCGACACCGGAACACGAGCGATGGTGGATACGCTTGTCCCCGATGCGAATCCGGAATCCCTTTGCCGTTGCTGCTGTCTGCGCCGCTCTTGTGACAGCCGCCTGCTCACCAGCTGAGTCGATCGATGCGACGACTACAGCACCAACAACGTCAGCGGCCCCCGCAACCACAGCCACCACCAGTCCGCCGACAACAACAACGACGACGCAGGCGCCGCTCGCCGAAGTGCATGTCACGGGTGACATGCCCACCGAGCTCGCAGCTCCGATTGCGGAGTTCCTTGCCGTGCTCCAGGACCAGCGAAACGCCCACGGCATACTCGATCCGGAATTCGTCGCCCATCACGAGGCGGTGCAGGGCAGCTTGGATGAGGACTACACCGCAACGTCGGTGGTCCAGGAGCTCGCAATCGGTGGATCCGTGGCGGTCGTGACGCTCGACACGGGGGACATCGTGCTTGCAGCCGAAGAGGGCGCCGGCTGGACTGTTGTTGGATCACACATGAAATCCGTTGAGGCTGATCCCTGGTTCGGCACAAGCCCACGGCGCGTGCTCGTGCTTGGATCTGACGCTCGGCCGGGATTCGACGCCGCAACCCACCGGATGGATTCGATCCACATCGTCACTGCTGTGCCATCCCAAGGGAAGGGAACAATCCTCGGATATCCACGGGACTGGTGGATCGACACGCCCTACGGCGAGATGAGGATCAACGCGCTCACGGCCAGCGGTCGCGGGCCCGACGCCATCTACAACCAATTCACCGAGGAGTGGGAGATTCCGCTGGACGGATACATCCTCACCGCGTTCTCAGGATTCGAGAAGCTGATCGCGGCATCCGTCGGCCGACTCCTGATCACGCTCCCCACGTCCGTACCGGCGCAGCCCTGGTGGGACGCATTCTCTGCCGGCGAGCAGAAACTCACTCCCACACGAACCCTGGACTTCGCACGCACACGCAAGAAGCTCCCTGGTGGAGACTTCACACGGTCATGGCACCAGGGCCTGGTCATGCTCGCCGTCCTGACCATGCTCCAACAAGGCTCTGTCGAGGATGCCCCGGTGCTGCTCGGCGAACTTGTCAAGTACACGGAGACCAACCTGACCCCGACAGATCTCATCCAGCTCGGTGTTGCCGCCTTCTACATGGATGTCGGTGAGATCACCAACGAGGTGCTGCCCGGCCATCTCGGCCGAGCGGGCAATGGGGCCTCTGTCGTCTTCCTCGAGCCCGAGGCGGAGGACATCATCGCCGATGTCATCGAGGACGGAATACGCCAGACGACGGACGACTGACAGGGCACCGGGCATCGGACGTGCCTAGCATCGAACCCATGAACACGCCTCCACTTTCGTTGCGTGGGCACCAACTTCTCGCCGACTCTCCGATTCCCGAGTACATCAGGGAACACCTCGTGCGATCCGGTGACGCAGCCCCTGACGACCCCGATCGGTACGTGTGCTTGAGCATCGCCCAGAACCTTTTGATGTGGGATGTCCTCGACGAGCACCTCAACGATATTCGCGAGGTGCAACCGGCTTCCATTGCCTACGACGACCAACTCGGATCGCTTGTGCTCCGCCAGCAGATCGCGGAGTTCGGCTCGTCACACATCTGGAATCGGACGGTCAGCGCTGACAACGTCGCTGTGCTGGCGGGCGCCGGAGCCGTGCTGGAACTCCTCTTCTACGTGCTGGCGGACGCTGGCGATGGAATCCTCGTTCCGACTCCGAGTTACGCCTTCTACTGGACCGATATCGAGACGAGGAAGGACCTCACGGTCATTCCGGTACATACGTCGAGCCAGGACGGATTCCGGTTGACGCCCGATCTGCTCGAGGAGGCCGCGACATCGGCAGAGGTTCCGATCAAGGCGCTTCTGCTCACCAATCCGGACAATCCGACTGGCCGGCTGATGCCATCGGAGGATCTCGCAGCGTGCATCGAGTGGGCGCGGTCACGCGGCATCCACACTGTTGTCAACGGGGTCTACTCGCTGACCACGCGAGAGACGCGGAGGCTCACCCCTGTGAGTTCCGTCGTCGACGACATGGGGAGCGACATCCATGAGATCTGGGCATTCAGCAAGGATTTCGCAATGAGCGGTTTGCGAGCAGGCGTGCTGGTAACTCAGAACAAGGACGCCCTCGCAGCCATTGCAGAGATCGCCCACTGGTCAGTCGTGTCCGGGGATACGCAGCATCTCCTCACACGGATGCTGTCGGACCGCGACTGGGTCGGCCGGTACCTCGCTGAGATGCGGAAGCGCCTGACGACGTCCTACGTGGTCACGACGGCAGCTCTCGATGCTGCGGGAATTCCTTACCTCAACGGCGACGCCGGTCTCTTCGTTCTGGCCGACATCCGCCCCTTCATGACCGCAGCGACGTGGGAGGAGGAGCACCGCATCTGGCGACGGATACTCGACAAGGCCAACGTGAATGTGACGCCCGGTTCCGCGTGCCACATCGTTGAACCCGGATTCGTTCGGATCTGTTTTGCGACCGAGCCTCCTGATGTCGTGGCATCGGCCATCTCTCGCATCGCTGACGTGCTGGGCTAGCCGTGCGCAGCCGCAACACAGTCGCCGGATTGGCCATCTGCGCGATCATCGCAACCTCCTGTTCGACGCCGACCGACAGCGAACAAGACACATCAACGACGCCGGATTCGATCGACGCACAGGCAATCGACGTGCAGGGCCATAGGGGTGCCAGGGGCCTCAAGCCGGAGAACACACTCCCGAGCTTCGAGCAAGCCCTCGATCTCGGAGTCACGACACTCGAGTTCGATCTGCACTTCACGGCGGATAACGATGTGGTGGTTTGGCACGACCCCGCTGTCACGCCCGACAAGTGCGGCCTCAAGGACGGCGCGCCGGATGGCATTCCGGATCCGGATGACCCGGATACCGATGCTGCGTCACTGACCATACGAGCGTTGACCTCGTCGGAACTCCGTTGGTTCGACTGCGCCCGCAATCCGGATGACGGACGATTCCCGGATCAGGATGCTGCGCCCACGGAGTTGGCCGGAAGCGACTACGGGATCGTCACGCTGGTCGACCTCTTCGAGTTCGTGGCCGCCTATGCCGCGTCTGAGATCAAGACCCAGGAGCAACGTTCCGGTGCCCGAGTGGTTGGTTTCAACATGGAGACGAAACGAAAACCTGACCGGCCCGACACCATCGGCGATGGATTTGACGGTGTGAACGCGGGCCCGTTCGAGATACGGATCCTGGAGATCATCGAATCGCACGGTCTCACCGATCGTGCTGTGATCCAGAGCTTCGACCCTCGATCGATTGCTGCAATCCATGCCGCGGACGCAGGGATCACGCTGGCGTCTCTGACCGTCGACAGAGGCGTTCTCCTCACAGAGGTTGTGGCCCTCGGAGCAACGATCTGGTCACCGAGCTACGACACGGTGACGACTGATCGTATAGACGAAGCACACTCCTTGGGACTGCTTGTCATCCCGTGGACCGTCAACAGCGAACGCGACATGAGCCAACTGGTGGACAGCGGTGCCGATGGCATCATCACTGATCGCCCGGATCTGGCCGTCGGTGATCGGTGACCGGTTTCCGGTTAGCGGTTCACAGGCATCGGACATCGGGTGTCGGGTTCAAGCTCACAGACGGGGCTCGCAGGCTCACACTCCCCCCTGACTCGTCGCTGCGCTCCTTGTCCGTCCCCCCGAAATGGGGGGACAGTGATTTGTGTCAGCCCTGCTGCTCGCTACGGATGTAGTCGATGATGTCCAGAATCTGCTCATCGGTGAACACGTTGCCGAAGGCCGGCATCTCGCCCTGGCCGTCGCGTATCCGCTGCTCGATGAAGGCGTCGTCGTCACTGACGATGCCAGAGCCTGCTCCGAGCGCTGGTCCGATGTTGCCTTCAAGATCGACTCCGTGGCAGTAGCTGCAACCCATCGCGTAGAGCTCTTCTCCGCTGAGATCGCTCTGGGCCAGTGGCTTGTGCCACTCGGGGAAGTCGGGGGCCTCACCCTCGAACGCACGCAGGTACACCACAATCGACGTGATCTGCTGCTGCGTGAACGGTCCGCTGAAGTCGGCTGAGTACGCCGACATGAGCGTGCCGGGAACTCCGGTGGAGATGAGCTGATGCATCTGCCTGTCGGTCACGGACGAGAGGAACTGCTCCGAGTTGAGCGCGGGGCCAATCGCCCCTGTCGCCTCGCCTCCGTGGCACTGAGCGCAACTGTCGACGAAGAGATGCTCTCCCTGAACCGCCAATTCCTCGTCAAAAGAAGCCTGTGCTTCCTCAAGCCTCGCTGGCTGGAGGATCCAGTAGACCGGGAATGCCAGCACAAAGAGGAAGAGCAGTACGACGCCCCATGCCATCCACTTGTTCGTTGATTCCTCAAGCTTGGGATCTTTGTAGCGGTATGTCATCAGTGGCCTCCGCTCTCGCAGGGAGGCCCGATCGGCTCGTCGATGCTCTCAGGTCCGGGACCTGGACCGTCGCTGATGCTCCCTGTGTCGATGAACAAGGCACCTTCCGCTATCTCGGTATCGAACTGGTCCAATCCTCGTGGCGTGGGACCACTCCGGTACTCACCGAGCCGATTGAAGGTCGAACCGTGGCATGGACACTCGAACTGACCCGAGGACTCACACCATGGAACACGGCAACCCAGATGCGGGCACCGCCACCACAAGGCAACGACTTCACCCGCGGGGTCCTTGGTGACATATGCCTGAGCCTCGGCAACCGTTTCGATTCCAGTGGCGGGAACCTTCGCTGCGTCGCCGAACCTGATCTTCCCACCGAACCCGGACAGCGCCACCGGCTGGAGGATGTCCCACGACGTCCATGCACCGGCCACGGCTACAAGGCCGATGCCCCATTTCCACATCCTCGAAAGGAATGCTCTTCGTTCAATGACTTGTTTCATAGTTCGCCATGCCATTCATCCCAGGGCCACACCCATTGCCAGTCAGGTCCTCTGAAGGCGAACCCGATGATCGTGAGCACGATCCATGCAACAAGGAACAGGGAGAACGTCCATACGGCGACCTTCCTGAACCGCTTCTGTTTCTGCGGATTCCGATCGAGGTAGGGGAGGATGATCAAGCCACCGACGAGCAGGGTCGGGAGCAGCACACCAGCGATCAGGGGATGGAGCAGCGCCAGCAGCTCCTGGAGTCCGATGAAGTACCAGGGTGCCTTCTCGGGGTTCGGGGTGACCAACGGATTGGCGATCTCCTTCAACGGTGCGTTGAAGATGATCGCGATGATCAGAACGAACAGCAGAACGGCAAGCGATGCAACCGCGTGCCGAACGAGCAGGTGCGGCCATACAGGCACCAGCTCCTGGCGCGATGGCACCTTCTCCTCGCCGAGGGGGGACTTGCTCGGAACAACACCGAGCACCCGCTGGCCTTCCACGATCTGAGGCTTGTCAGCCATCGAGATCACCTCCCGAGTCGAGGGTTGAATCTTTACGCCAGCGCCACAGGTGGATGACGATTCCCATCACGAGAACCGTCGGCAGGAGCGCTACGTGGAGTACATAGAACCGAAGCAACGTCGCCGAACTGACCTGTGGACCGCCAAGGAGCAGATTGGAGACCCGCTCACCGATGAACGGAACGTACGCAGCCAGGGATGTTCCGACCGTGATCGCCCAGTAGGCCAGCTGATCCCATGGGAGCAGGTAGCCGGTGAACGACATGAGGAACGTGAGGAGAAGGAGCACAACCCCAACGACCCAGTTGAATTCCTTGGGTGGCTTGTAAGCGCCCCGGTAGAAGACCTTGGCCATGTGGGCCATCACTGCCACAACCATCAGGTGTGCAGACCAGCGATGGATGTTCCGCATGAACTGACCGAAGGGCACCTGTGTCTGGAGCAGCTGGATGTTCCCGTATGCGGTCGTGGGCGACGGCACGTAGAAGAACATCAAGTAGATGCCTGAGACGATTAGCGAGATGAACAGCGTGAGGCTGATGACCCCGAGATACCACGAGTACTTGAACCCGAGCTCTTCACTTCGAATCTTGACGGGGTACAGATGGAGGAAGAAATTCGACCAGTGACCCTCGGCCTGTTCCCTGGGTGTGTTCCGTGCGGGAACCCGGAAGATGGACTGTCCGACGGTCGTATCTTTGACCCGCTCCATGAGCGATGGCTTCATGCCGATCCTCCGATCGTCAATGGAATACTCTGGGGGACGCCGACACCGCTCCACATCCCCATCGAAAGCGCTTTCGGTGGACACCGGTCAACGCACAACGCGCAACGGATGCACCGCGATTCATCGAGCATCAGCGCCGTGCTACCAGCAAGGCCACCAACCTCCTCCGATGGAACCAATGAGATGAGATCGACGGGGCACACATCGGCGCACAGGCCGCACAGGACACATGCGTCGACATCGAGTTGGATGTTGAGGAAGCACCGCAGACACCGAGCGGCTTCAGCCCTGGCCTCCTCCTCGGTGAATCCGAGTTCGACCTCCTGCAGGCCGATGCGACGGTCGGTCGGCAACGACGGGATCGAAACACGACCCTGCTCGTCGTATCGATCCATCATCCGGTTGAAGTCCTCAACGATGGTCATCTTGCCCGGACGACGCTCTGCTGTTGCATCTGCCGGCGACAGGGTCGCGTGGATCGACGCCGCGGCACTCCTGCCCTCGGCGATGGCGGTGATGAGAAGACGGGGTCCGAAAGCAGCATCGCCACCGGCCCAGACGTCAGGCAGCGACGTCTTGAAGGAATCCGGGTCCGTGGCGATCGTCCTTCGCGGCGAGACTTCCGGGCCGTCCTCACCCAGAGCGGTCAGATCGATCGCCTGACCAATGGCGAGAATCACCGTGTCGGCCTCGAAATCGGATACGTCGTCTTCCTCGAACTGCGGAGCGAAACGGCCCTCCTCGTCGAAGACGCTCGCGACACCAACGGTGCGTAGTCCGACGACCTGCCCGTTGTCATCGGTCAGGATCTCCTGGGGTCCCCGGCGACCGAACATGTGGATGTTCTCTTCTTCTGCCTCTTCGATCTCGAAGTCCTGAGCAGGCATCTCCTCTTTGGACTCAAGCGACACGATCGTGACATCTGTTGCCCCTGCACGGAGTGCGCTTCGAGCAGCGTCGAGCGGGTGGTCGATCTCTGCTGGATCCGCCTCCCACGTCTCGACGTCCGATTCGCCTTCGTCTCCATACGCGCTTGCGCGAAGGGCCGTCCGGGCAGCGTCCATGGCCACATTTCCGCCACCGATGACAACAACCTTCTCGCCGATGTCAACTTGAAACCCTTGGTTGACGTTGATGAGGAATTCGATGGCCCGGAACACGCCATCGGCGTCGTGGCCGGGGATGTCGAGGTCGCGTCCGAGCATCGCGCCGATACCGAGGAAGACGGCATCGTTGTCTGCCCTCAACTCCTCAAGGGTGATGTCTTCGCCGAGTCGCACGCCATAGTGCACGTCAAGCCCAAGGTCGATGATGCCCTGGATCTCCTGGTCGATGAGGTCTCGAGGGAGCCGGTACTCGGGAATTCCGAAGACCATCATCCCGCCGAGCCGATCCAACGCCTCGTACAACGAGACCTCGTAGCCCTGGAGCAGGAGATCATGAGCGCACGCAAGGCTGGCAGGCCCACCACCGACGACGGCCACGCGCTTCCCCTTCGGCGCGGACCGCTGTCCGTTGAGCGAGTTCCAGACGGCTGTCTGCCCGGATTCCGGACCGTACTTCTCTGTCACGAATCGCTTCAATGCCCTGATGGCGATGGGCTCATCAATGGCGCCACGCCGACAGGCCTCTTCACACGGTGCGGCGCACACGCGACCGCACACCGATGCAAACGGGTTCGGGAGGCGAGCAGTGAGATACGCGAGCTTGTCATCGCCATCGGCGATCGCGGCCACGTACATACCAGCGTTCGTGTGAACAGGGCACGCGGCCAGACACGGGATGTTGAAGTCGTAGAACCCCAACTCGGATGCAGTCATCTCAGATCAACTCGCGTTTCTGTGCCCACCGGAGGGCGATCACACCGGCACCGAAGAATCCGCCCCAGACCACGAGTGTGATGCCGTCGGCGACGTTCTGTGTCGCGTTGCCGAGGAACGGTGACCGGATCAACCACGAAGGCAACCAGGCTGTGAATATGGCGAAATACAGGAAGATCGCGACGCTCGTCAGCACCGCCCGACTCCGACTGATCTGTTCACGACTCATCGGCAACGACCTCCTCGGTGCCAGATTCTGCTCTCTGGATTATGCATTATCAACTCGATGCCTGTGCCTCGACTCTGCGCAAGAATTCTTCTCACGAAATAATCCCTTATTGGCTCACTCTAGGACTACGTGACTAAAGTAGCATGGAGTGAGCAGCAAGCGAGCAGCAACGACCGAAAACGATGTGAGGAACCTGATGAAGAGGACCGAGCAGTGAAACACATGACAAGTCGCGCCACCCGCCTGATCCCGACGATCTTCCTGTTCTCGGCGTTCCTCGTGATACTCGCGCCCGCATCGCTTGCGCAGTCACCAGACGAAGGCGCCGAGCTGTACGACAGCAAGTGCGCACGCTGTCACCAACCCGATGGCCTCGGCTCCCCCGGTGTGTTCCCGCCACTCGCAGGCAATCCGGGTGCATCGGACCTCGACTACGTCATCGACGTCGTCACGAACGGGCTCTCGGGCAAGGAGATCCTGGGCGTCTCCTACTCCAGCGACATGCCCGAGTTCGGCAGCCGGCTCACACCCGAAGAGATCCAAGCCGTGTCGGAGTACGTCGTCGAGCTGTCGGTATCCGGACCACCGATCACCACACCAACAACCCAGCCGGCAGGCACCGGTGCCGGCAGCGCCGGCGAAGACCTGTTCATCGGCACGAAGCTCCTGTCCAACGGCGGCGTTGCATGTGTCGCCTGCCACAGCGCAGGCGAATACGATCGCCTGGGCGGACCGGGGCTCGCCATGGACCTCGGCGGCATCGTCGACGTCTACGGAACGAACGGTTTCATCGACTCGATCACCAACCCCGTTGTTGACGAGATGATCGCAGTGTTCGCAGATCACCCCATCACCCCGCAGGAGGCAGCGGACCTCGCAGCCTTCCTCGAGACAACAGATGCAGACGCGACGGGGGGATCACTGGTCGATCTGCTCGTCCTCGTCGGAGTGGTCGGATTCCTGGTCCTTCTCCTGATCACGGCCGGGTTCATTCGGGGACCACAAGAAACCTACGTAACAAAGCTGAGGAGCACACGATGACCGAGAAGTGGAGCTTGGAGATCGTCGATGCGGCGGAACGCAAGTGGGAAGAGTTCTACCGCAACCGCTTCCAGCACGACAAACGCGTCCGCACGACGCACGGCGTCAACTGCACGGGAAGCTGCTCGTGGGAGGTCTTCGTCAAAGACGGGATCGTGACCTGGGAACTCCAGGCAACCGACTACCCGCAGCTCGAAGCCGGCCTGCCCCCGTACGAGCCACGAGGATGCCAGCGAGGCATCTCGTACTCGTGGTACCTCTACAGCCCGCTCAGGGTGAAGTACCCATATGCCCGCGGCGCTCTCATCGACCTCTGGCGGGACGCCAAGGAGATGTACCCCGGTGACCCGGTCGCGGCATGGCGATCCATCACCGAAAATCCTGTCTCGAGGAAGGCCTATCAGGAAGCTCGCGGCAAGGGCGGCTTCCGTCGGATCTCCTGGGACGAAGCGCTTGACATAGCATCAGCATCAGTCGTGTCTACGGTCGAGCAATACGGCCCCGACCGCGTTGCAGGCTTCTCCCCGATCCCTGCCATGTCCCAGATCAGTTACGCGGCCGGCAGCAGGTTCATGTCGCTGCTCGGCGGCACGGTCATGAGCTTCTATGACTGGTACTGCGACCTTCCTCCGGCATCGCCGGAGATCTGGGGCGAGCAGACCGACGTCCACGAATCGGCTGACTGGTACAACGCCCGCATGGTTGCCGTCATGGGTGCAAACCTCAACATGACGCGAACACCGGACACGCACTTCATCGCCGAAGTACGTCACGCCGGAGCGAAGCTTGCCGTCTTCAGCCCTGACTTCTCGATGGTCGCGAAGTACGCCGACTGGTGGGTTCCGACCCATCCGGGACAGGACACGGCTTTCTGGCTTGCTGTCGACCATGTACTCCTGACCGAGTTCTACGCCGAGCGCGAGACCCCGTATTTCCGGGACTACGTCAAGCAGTACACCGATCTCCCGTTCCTCGTCGAGATCACCGATGACTCCCCCGGCCGCATGCTGCGCGCCAATGAGCTCTACCGGTACAGCAACGTGGAGAACGGCGACTGGAAGCTCCTCACATGGGATGCTGACGCCGATTCGCCGCGTCTCCCGCACGGCTCGATCGGTCACCGGTGGGCAGAGGAAACCAAGGGCAAGTGGAACCTCGAACTCAAGGATGAGGTGTCCGGAGCAGACATCGATCCGGTGCTGTCCTTCCTCGACACGGCCGACGAGGTGCGCGATGTCGCGTTCGACGATTTCGTCACGAACAGGGTCTCCCATCGCGGAGTGCCGGTCCGCTACGTCGAAACCGAGCGCGGCCGGGTGGCCGTCACGACCGTCTTCGACCTGCTGATGGCACGCTTCGGCGTCAACCGCGGGCTCTCTGGCGAGTACCCGGATTCCTACGACGACGAAGACGCCCCCTACACGCCCGCATGGCAGGAACAGCACACCGGCGTCCACAGGGACACGCTGCTGCGCTTCGCCAGGGACTGGGGCGCCAACGGCGAGGCGACCCAGGGCAAGAACATGGTCATCATCGGGGCCGGAGCGAACCACTGGTACCACAACAACCTGCTGTACCGCTCTGCCATCGTCTCCCTCATGCTGACCGGTTCGGTCGGAGTGAACGGTGGAGGACTCGCGCACTATGTGGGCCAGGAGAAACTGGTCATGCACGCTTCATGGGGTTCACTTGCATTCGGACTCGACTGGGGTGTTGCTCCTCGCCATCAGAACTCGCCTTCGTGGCACTACGTCCACAGCGACCAGTGGCGCTACGAGAAGGGTTACTCGAGCTACGACTCACTACCTGAGTCGACCGGAGGTTTCGACCATACGATCGATCAGCAGGCGCGGGCGGTTCGCCGCGGTTGGCTGCCGTTCTACCCGCAGTTCAAGCAGAACCCGATCGATGTCGCACGGCGCCTGCGCGCCGACGGTGCGTCAAGCGACGCCGAGGTCATCGATGGAGTTGTCGATGGACTCAAGAGTGGCGAAATCGACTTCGCCATCGACGATCCCGATGCCCCCGAGTCATGGCCGCGGGCCTGGTTCATCTGGCGTGGCAATGCCATTGGCACATCGGCCAAGGGCCACGAGTTCTTCATGCGCCACTATCTCGGTACACACTCAACAGCCATTGCGAAGGAACCTGATGATCTCGGCACCAACGAGATCACCGTCCGTCCCGACGCCCCGATAGGGAAGATGGATCTCGTTGTCGACCTGAACTTCCGGATGGACACAAGCGCGCTGTACTCAGACATCGTGCTTCCGGCAGCCACGTGGTACGAGAAGGATGATCTCAACACGACGGACATGCACTCGTTCATCAACCCGATGCAGATGGCGGTCCCACCGGCATGGGAGTCCAAGTCCGACTGGCGGATATTCGGTGATCTCGCCAAGCGAGTCTCCGAACTTGCACCGCAGTACTTCCCCGAACCGGTCGAAGACATTGTCATGCTGCCACTCCAGCACGACACGGTCGACGAGATCGCCCAGCCTGTGGAGAAAGATTGGTGGACGGGCGAAGTCGAGGCGATTCCCGGCAAGACGATGCCCAAGTTCAGGGTCATCGAGCGGGACTTCTCGAAGCTCGCGGACAAGTGGGGATCACTTGGCCCGGGTGTGAGAGCAAATGGTGTTGCCGCCCACGGCTTACGAATGCCGGTCGAGGAGTTCTACGACGAGCTCACGGCCAAGAGTCCTGTCACCATCGAAATCGATGGGAAGGAGCTCACGCTGCCGTCGCTCGAACGCGACCGTGACGTCTGCGAGACGGTCCTTGCACTCGACCCGGCCTCCAACGGCGAACTCGCCTACCGGGCGTTTGAAGCCGAGGAGAAGAAGACGGGACTTGAGCTCACGCATATCGCAGAAGGAATGCGAGACGTACGAATCGGGTTCGATACGATCGTCGGGCAGCCCCAACGTGTGTTGACCACACCAACGTGGTCCGGCAGGGTTGAGAAGGGCAGGGCCTATGCCCCGTTCACGCTCAACGTCGAAGAGCTCATCCCTTGGCGGACGCTCACCGGACGTCAGCACTTCTATCTCGATCATGAGAACTACCTGACCTGGGGAGAACACCTCCCTGTCTACAAGCCGCGACCGGATCACGCGATGCTGACCGAGACCGAGCAGACAATGCTCGAGGGGCAGGTTGGGAAGCTGTACAACTACATCACGCCGCACGGGAAGTGGTCGATCCACTCGACGTACTCGGATACGAACCGGATGATGACGTTGTCACGCGGTGGGTACACGGTTTGGCTCAACAACAAGGACGCGGCCGAACTCGGAATCCAGGACAACGATTGGGTCGAGGTGTACAACGACAACGGTGTCTTCATGCAACGGTGCACGACTTCAGCCCGCATCCCGACGGGAACGGTCTTCGTGTATCACGCAACGGAGCGGACGCTCGGGATCCCGATCTCTCCGAGACGGAAGCAACGGGCGGGAATGAACAACTCGCTTACGAGAACACGACTGAAACCGGTCCTCATGTCCGGCGGCTATGCGCAGTTCTCGTACTCGTTCAACTACTGGGGACCGACGGGTGTGAACCGAGATACGTTCGTATACATCCGCCGTATCGAGAACCCGGAGTTCTGATGCACCTACGAACACTGACACAACAGATACGCACCGGCCATCCGGCGGACGGAGGATCACAATGAGAGTTCGCGCACAGATGAGCATGATGTTCCACCTGGACAAGTGCATCGGGTGCCACACATGCAGCGTTGCCTGCAAGAACCTGTGGACCGACCGCGGGGGTGCCGAGTACATGTGGTGGAACAACGTCGAGACCCGCCCGGGGACCGGCTATCCGACCGGATGGGAGGATCAGGAGCACTACAAGGGCGGTTGGAAGAAGTCCGACAGCACCGGAGAGATCGACCTGCGCCTCCAGTCCAAGCCCGGAGCACTCGCGAACTTGTTCTTCAACCCGGCGCTCCCCCAGCTCGAGGACTACTACGACCCGTTCACCCACAAGTACCAGGACCTGTTCGACTCGCCCGCCGGTGAGCATCAACCGACGGCGATGCCGATCTCACTCATCACCGGGGAGTTGATGGACATCAACAGCGGCCCGAACTGGGACGACGACCTGGGTGGATCCGAGATCTACGCTCGCAACGATGTGAGCCTCGCTGATCTCGATCCCGGCGTGAGAGCACAGATGGAGGAGATCCAACAGGTTGTCTTCAACTACCTGCCCCGGATCTGCAACCACTGCCTCAACCCCGCATGCGTCGCAGCGTGCCCGTCAAGCGCCATCTACAAACGTGGTGAGGACGGCGTCGTTCTCGTCAACGAGGACAAGTGCAAGGCGTGGCGGATGTGTGTGGCTGCCTGCCCGTACAAGAAGGTGTACTACAACTGGTCTTCCGGCAAGTCCGAGAAGTGCATTCTGTGCTTCCCGCGGATGGAGACCGGCCAGGCTCCTGCCTGTGCCCACTCATGTGTCGGAAGGATCCGGTACATGGGCGTTCTGTTGTACGACGCTGACAAGATCGAGGAAGCAGCTTCGGTGCCCGAAGACGAGCTCGTTGCCGCTCAACTCGACATGATCCTCGATCCAAACGATCCACAGGTGATCGAAGCGGCCAAGAAGTCAGGCATCGACGATGGCTGGCTCGATGCCGCGAGACGTTCACCGTTGTACCAGTTCGTGAAGGTCTGGGGCATCGCCCTCCCGCTCCACCCGGAGTTCAGGACGATGGCGATGATGTTCTACGTCCCGCCTCTGTCACCGGTGGTCTCGACGATCGAGAACGAACTCGTTCGCTTGGATATCTCTGACGACCCAGAGGACTTCGAGATGTTCGACAACCTCGACAAGGCCCGGCTTCCTGTGAAGTATCTGGCGAATCTCTTCTCCGTCCAGAACGAGGAGATCATCCGTCAGATCCTTCGCAAGATGTACGCGGTGCGGATCTTCAAACGCAGGGAGAGCCTCAACGGTGGCGCCATTGACGATGCGACACGCAAGCTGCTCGCCACGGCGAATCTCGACGAGGCGACGGCGGAGGCCATCTACAAGCTCACGACAATCCCGAAGTTCGATGAGCGATTCGTTCTTCCGCCGTATCACAGGGAGATGTCGATCGAGGAACTCAACGATCCGCTCGCCTACAAGGGCGCAACCGGTGTTGGGTACATTCAGGAACCGAGGCGCGGATGGTGAGCACCACGACACTCGAGACGCCTTCGGTCGTCGCCATGGCGATGCGCTACCCGACGCCGGACAGCCTGACAGCGCTGACGGCAGCGATCAACGGCCTCCCCAAGGGGAACGCAGAACGCGAGATGCGACGGTTCCTCAAGGGCATAGACGGCCGTGAACTCAAAGAGCTCGAGGAGCTGTTCACAACGACGTTCGACTTGACCCCGGTGGTCACTCCCTATGTGGGTCACCTGGCTTGGGGCGATAGCTACGAGCGTGGCGCATTCATGGCCGACATCCAGGCTGCGATGCGGTCTGCGGGCGTGGATCCCGAAGGCGAGCTACCGGACCACATCGAGCCGATTCTTCGGTACCTGGCTGTGACCGACGATCCGATCGAGAGCCTGAAGCCGATACTTGTGCCAGCCGTCACCAAGATGGAGAAGACCCTGAAGAAGGCAGATTCCAAGAATCCCTATGTCCATGTGCTTGCAGCGACTCGCATCGTTGCAGAAGAAGGAATGAGGTAGACCATGTCAGACACCGTCTCCATGATGCTCTTCGTGGCCTTCCCCTACGTTGCATTCGTTGTCGCTCTCGTCGTCAGCGTGATGCGGTGGCGTATGGCCCCGTTCACGGTTTCGAGCATCTCGTCCCAGCTTCTTGAGAGCAAGAAGCTGTTCTGGGGTTCGATTCCGTTCCACTGGGGCATCGTCCTGATCCTCACAGGGCACCTGTTCACGCTCTTCCTGCCATCGACCGTGGCTTGGTGGGGTGGGGTGCCACTGCGCCTGTACGCGCTCGAGGTCACGGGTCTCGCTCTTGCGCTCTGGACCTGCTTCGGCATCTTCGTCCTGATCTACCGCCGTCTCACAACGGCCAAGGTGCAGGTCGTCACGACGCCGATGGACTTCGTTGTCCTGCTTGTGCTGCTTGTTCAGGTCATCACGGGAATCTGGGTCGCGATCGGCCTGCGATTCGGCGCGCTGTGGGCCACGGGAGTTGTGGTGCCGTATGTGTGGTCGCTCATCACGCTCAATCCGCAACCTGAGCTTGTGGCACCGTTCCCCCTCGTACTCCAGATCCACATCATCTCGTTCTACGTGTTCATGGCGATCTTCCCGTTCACAAGGTTGATCCACCTGATCACGCTGCCGCTGCCGTACCTGGTCAGGCCATGGCAGCGTGTCGTGCATACACGCGACATGGAACGCGTCGGCTAAAGACACCCGGACACACGCTTCTGGCGTCAATCAGACCGGTGTTCCGGTGTGGCTGACGCCAGAACGTCGCGAGAGGGCACCGCTTCGCCGGCAGGAGTACGCTCGTACGACATGACGCCAGATGACGACGCGGTTCTTCAAGACATCGCTCATCGCGTGCCTGGGCTTGCCGAGGCGACGAACGTGACCATCGAGCACTTGCACGGTGGCCTCACCAACAGGAACTACATCGTCACCGGCGACGACGCCCAATTCGTGATTCGCATCGCTGGTGGCAATGGCCCGCTCCTTGGCGTCGACCGCGCCCGGGAGATGAAGATCATCGGAATAGCAGAGGAGGCAGGCATCACGCCCCACCTCGAGACGTTCGTGCTCCCTGCCGGCCACTCAGCAACCCGGTTCATCGGCAACGCCCACGCGCTCAGCATCGATGAGTTCACCTCGCACGCGGTGGTGCCGCGTCTCGCCGCTGTGCTGAGCAACGTTCACCGTCTCGACCCTGTTGACGGTGCCTTCGATCCCTATGCCGATATCGCACGTTGGATGGATCTGCTCACGTCGAAGGGTGCTCCGCTTCCTGCCCGCCTCGGACCACTGCTCGATCTTGTCGCCGCGGCGCATGTCATCCGGCCCCGTCCCTCCGACGATGAGCTGAGGCTCTGCCACAACGATCCGTACCACCTGAACTTCCTTGATGACGGAACGCTGTGGCTCATCGACTGGGAGTACGCAGGCATGAACGATCCGCTGTACGACCTGGCGGGAATCGCGTACACGCTCGATGACGAGGGTCGCGAGATCCTGCTCGAGGCGTACTTCGGTTCGATCGATCCACATACCCGGATCAGCCTCGAAGCGCTGATGCCGGTGTACCTGTGTTGGAACGTCGTATGGTCGCTCATCCAGACCGACGGAGGCCTCGCGGGCTTCGACTACTTCGCCTACGCCGAACAACTCCTCAACTGGATGCCGGCACTTGGCGACCAACCTGCACCCTGACCCACAGGCTTCTGGCGTCCCTCACGGCGATATATCGCCGTGAGGGACGCCAGAACGAGATCAGAGGGGCAGGACGCGGTGCATCCCGCCCCGGAAGGAGGGGCGGGATGCGTTGGGAACGTATGTCGTCCTTACGGATTGTCGTACTCGCGCTTGGGTCCCAGGTAGTACCACCAGTTCAGGAACAGGCAGATCGCATAGAAGATCGCAAATGCGTACAGAGCAATCTCCGGCGTTGCGGCCTTGATCTGCTCACCGAACTCCTGCGGAACGACGAATGCGCCGTATGCGGCGACCGCTGATGTCCAACCGAGGACAGGACCGGCCTGTTCCTTGTCGAACACGATGGCGATCGTTCGGAACGTCGAACCGTTGCCGACGCCCGTCGCTGCGAACAGCACGAGGAAGAGTAGGAAGAACGGGAGGAAGAACTCTTCCGGTGTCTCGGACTGGTACGCCTGCTTCATGAAGTAGGCAACACCCAGGGCGCTTGCGATCATCGTCACAGCGACCCATTGGGTCACCTTGGCGCCACCGACCTTGTCGGAGATCCAACCACCGACCGGACGAATGAATGCACCGATGAACGGCCCCATCCACGCAAACGCGAGCGCCGAGGGCCCGTTCGCGTTGACCAGTGTGTGGTCCCACACGCCGGCGGCATCCTGGATGTGTTGGAAACCGAAGATCACCTTGATGGCGAGTGCGAATCCCGCCGAGTAGCCGATGAAGCTTCCGAACGTCATCGTGTAGATGACGCTCATGACCCACGTGTGCTTGTTGCTGAAGACCCTGAACTGTCGGTCGAGGTTCTCCTTGACATCGCCACGGAGCAGCTTGAGCAGCATCACGGTCGCAAAGATCACAAGGATGATCGTCGGGTACTTCGCCCAGGTCCATCCCAGACCGACCGGTGCCGGAAGGATGATGAAGAGACCAGCAATGGCCGGGATGAAGGCCAGCCCGAGCATGCCGGCAATCTTTCCGAACGAGCCAAGCGGTCCGCTGATGTTCGGAGAAACGTGCTCGGCGCGGATGTTGTCCATGCGGAACCAGCCGAGGAAGGCCAAGGGAATCAAGAAGACGAGCCAGATGAACCCGGCATTCTGGATCCATGTCTCGGTCCCTGCTGGGATCTTCCCGAAGATCCAACCCGAAGTGTTCTCGAGCGTCCTGCCCGCACCGATGACGCCGAAGGTCATGACGAGCGGGACAAGGATCTGCATCGTCGTCACGCCTGCATTGCCGAGGCCAGCGTTCAATCCGAGTGCCAGACCCTGCTTCTTCTTCGGATAGAAGAAGCTGATGTTCGACATCGAAGAAGCGAAGTTGCCCCCGCCGAGTCCTGACAGTACCGCCAACATCTGGAACATCCACAGCGGCGTGTCATCCGACATAAGGGCAAAGCCCGTGCCCGCCGCCGGGATCATCAGCAACGCTGTCGTGAAGAAGATCGTGTTTCGCCCACCCGCAATGCGGATGAGGAAGCTGCTTGGGATCCTGAGCGTCGCTCCTGTCAGGCCAGCAATGGCCGACAATGTGAAGAGCTCACCGGGCGTGTAGTCGAAACCCAGGTTGACCATCTGGACCGTGATGATTCCCCAATACAGCCATACGGAGAACCCGACCAGCAGGCTCGGGATCGAGATCCAGAGATTCCGGCTCGCTACCTTCTTGCCGGTCTCCTCCCAGAACTCCTCGTTTTCTACATCCCACTCATAGATATCGGCCATGACCACTCCCTTCGCATCCGCGGACCGCGCCTTGTCTCAGCGATCCGCGGCGAATGCTCTCCTACTTCGATGTACTCCTGAACGGCTCTACTCGATGGCTCCTTCTTCGTCACGGATGTAGTCCGCGGCAAACGCGTCCTTCGGTTCCTCGAGCATGAACAGCGTCACAAGGAATGCGATGGCAGCACCACCAGCAAGGATGAAGAAGAACGTTCTGGCGTCCACGAGCGAGAAGAGGACGAGGTAGATCACTGCGCCGACGTTGCCGTAGGCACCAGCCATGCCGGCGATCTGACCGGTCATGGTCTTGTTGACCATCGGGATGATTGCGAACGTTGCGCCCTCTGCTCCTTGCACGAAGACTGAGGCGAAGACCGTGATGATCACGGCAACGACGAGCCACCAAACACCGTCGAACATAGGAACGACATTCTGGAGTCCATCAGAGTCGACGCCTTCGCCCCACGCGCCGATGTATGCCATTCCGAAGAACCCGGCCACAATGCCACCCATGTAGAGGAGCATCGTCCGCTTCCTGTTCGCCATCGTGTCTGAGATGTAACCGCCGAGCGGTCTCGCAACAAGGTTCACAAAGGCGAACGATGCGGCCACGAAGCCAGCCACGGTGGCCGTCACGAGGACGCTCCCGTCGCTGGTGGTGAGTCCGGAGAACACTCCCTCGAAGAACGCCGGCAGCATCGAGACCACCGCGAGTTCTGCACCGAAGTTCGCGAAGTAGGTGGCGTTCAACGCCGCGACGCTCCCCCAGTGATACTTCTCGTCCTCGGGAACCCCAGCCTTCAGATATGGCAGGTTGATTCGGAGAGTCTTGAAAGCGTGCACTGCGTAGATGACGATGAGGATCACATAGATTGCGTTGACGACGGACGACGACAGGACCGGGCTGCCGTTGATCGATACGTTGCCGATGCGCCAGGCAAGGACACCGAGCGCGCCCATGAGCGGGATCGACCACACGAGGTACTGAACGAGGTCACCGTACGACGACACCATCATCGGTTCCGTCTTCTTGGCCTTGTGGAGCTTCTCGCCCTCGGGCACGTCGCGCACGAGGAAGTAGTACAGAACGCCATAGGCGCCGAGTACCAGGCCGTTGACTGCCATTGCCCAACGCCAAGCGTTGTCACCGAGACCGAGCCAATCACCCATGAAGGTGATGGCGAACCACGGCAGGGTCATTGCAGCGAATGCTGAACCGAAGTTGCCCCATCCGGCGTAGAAACCCTCCGCACGACCGATGTACTTCGGTGTGAACCACTGGGCGATCATCTTGATGCCGATCACGAATCCGGCTCCAACCGAGCTCAGGAAGAGACGGGCGATCAGCAGCTGGATGAACGTGGTGCCGAACGCAAAGACGATCGTCGGGACAGCCATCGTCACCATCAACGCGGTGAACACAATGCGAGCACCGAACCTGTCGATGAGCGCTCCGACAACAATTCGAGCGGGAATCGTCAGAGCAACGTTCGAGATCAGCAGGATCTTCATGTGCTCTTTTGTGAGACCGTCAATGGTGTTCGAATCGAGAATCGTGGTCGCGAGTGGCGCGAGGTTGAACCAGATGTAGAACGTCATGAAGAACGCGATCCACGTGTAGTGGAGCGTTCGTATCCGTTCCTGGTTGAAATCCAATAGCTTCGGGGGTACCTCGACGGCCGATTGACCTTCGCCGTTGCTCATGCTTCCCATTCTCCTTGAGCGGTGTTTGATGACTCCACCCTAATCCCTAGAAATCCACTAAGGGACTCTTGGACTACAGGTTTCTTGTGCCATATTCCGCGCCCGTTTGCGGCCCGATCAGGGCTGGAGAAGGGCTGTGGGATCGAATGTTGCCCGGGACGATGCCCTGACGGAGAAGCTCCCGAATCCAAGGATCTCGACGGGGCGCTTGACCACGACGGTGACCGTCCTCTTGTTCCAACTTCGATCAACCGGGCAAGAGCAGCTCACCAGGCGTGTGCCGTTCGCAGCAGCAAATCGTGCCGCTTCCTGTGCAGGAGTCCCTCGTGCTCCGAACGGCCGGAACGTTACGGGCGCAGCGGCGAGCGCTGCCGCATCCGCCGATCCGGCAGCCTGGACATAGCCTGCAATGCCGGCCCCCACCGCGCCCAGCCCGATCGCGAGAACGAGCACGACGACGATGACCGCCAAGCCGAGGACCACCGATCCGCCCTCACCGCTCAATTCGCATCGTGGATTGCGCTCGAAGGTCGACCGTGTACCCGCCGAACACGGGAGCAGCGACAGCATGGCGGAGAGATACCGAAACCGTTGCCTTGTCTCCGATGTGTGCCGACCGCCGCACAGACACGCGCGCCGAGTCTCCGAGCGGCCCCAGAGCGGCCCGCACCGCCGCAACCGCCCGGCTCGTGTCCGGAGAAACGGCAGCCTCACGGGCCCCCTCCCGTGCAGCGTGGACAAGCTGGATCTCGGAGCGGGCGACCACCGCCACCTCCACGATGCCAAGCAATACGATGAGGACGAGCGGCAACACGAGAGCGAACTCGACCACGGCGGAACCCCTCTCGGCGATCATGCCCTGTTGGCAACCGAGATGACCTTCTGCATCACCGTGTTGAAGAACGACGGCAGCATGTCCGTTGTCGACGCCCACGAGATGAGCGCGAGAGCCACCACGGCGGCTGCCACAAGAACGAGGGCGTACTCGGCGGTCGCCTGGCCTGATTCGGATCGGAATTTCTGAAGCACTGTGGCCTCCTTTTGCACTGGCGACATCCGGTCGCGACGGTGGGAAGCATCGATGCGGATCAGATCCCCAGACGAGAAAGCCCGGATACGAGCGGAGGCACGACAGCCAGAAGCACGAATCCGGGGAGTATCAGGAACGCGAGGGGGAACAGCATCTTCACCGGGAGTCGGGCGAGGCGCTCCTTGGCCGCGGCCGCTGATTCCCTTCGCCGGTCGGACGCGGCTGCGACAAGAGATGAGGCAAGCGGCATGCCGCTGCTCTCGGCTGAGGCTGCGAGGCTGAAGGCAACACGGAGTCCGTCGGTTCGGAGCGTGGGCTGTCGGCCCGCGCTCACGCTCCTGAGCCCCTGATTGATGTCATCGCCTATTCCCCCCTCCAGCTCCTTTGCTGTCAGATCGGCAGCGTTGCGAAACGGCAGCCCGGCGGTGACGCCGAGTGCGATCATCTCGAGAGCCAGCACACTCACGTCTTCGGTCTCCGATGCATCACGGCGCATCCTCTCGAGGCGACGCAGCTGCACGACTACCGCCACCGAACCGACCAAGCCCGCAGCAACGATCGGATGAACAAGGAGCCCGGCGACAATCATCACCCCGAGCACAGCGTTCCTCGAAGGCCACACGAACATCGATGTCGCAGCCAGAACTGCCGCCGTCGCCAGCATCAACGCGCGCCCGACGCGACGCGAAACACGATTCCGGTCCCAAGGACCTGCAACCCCATTCCGATCACCATCGGGATGATCACGACCGCTCCACCGGGATCAGGAATGCCCCGCACCGCTATCAGACCGCCGGAAGCGATCATGGGCACGACGCCGACAACGATCGCTGAGAGCTTCGTCTGGGCAAGGGCGATCTTCCGCTGCCGAGCCAGGTCGGCTTCTTCATCGGCTTGGTCAGCCAGGACGACGAGCGACGAGGCTATGGAGGCCCCCGTGTGCTCGGAGAACGAACAGATTCCGCGGAATGCTGAACCTGCAACCGGAAGGGCGTCAGCGAGGGCTTCACTCACGTCGGTCATCGACTGACCAAGGATCGCCATTCTTCGTGCCGCTGGAGGCACGTCCTCCCAACCATCGTCGGCAAGAGCCGACCGCAGCGTCGCGCCTGCGGAGACCCGTCCGGAAAGCCGTCTGAGCAACTCTCCCTCATTCAGATCTCTCGTGCTGACGCTTCGCCGCTTCTGGAGAATGCCCACCAGGACGACAGCCGCAAGGGCAACGATCGCGATCGGTGCAGAAACGTGGGAGAAGGCGACGACCGCCACTGCAACAGCGGCTGGCACGCCGACGAGGATCGCCAGGGCCGAGATGACGACTATCAGCATGCGTACACCTCGTCGAACCCCTCCTGGGAGAGGCGGTGGATCGTTTCGACTCGTCGTATCGATTCGTTCCTTGCCACGAATACGACGACATCGACCGCAGCTGCGATCTGGCGAGCAAGCGCACTCTCGGGAACCCGTTCGGGCGCCATCGCGGCAAGCATTGCGAGCCGATCGAGCGCCTCGACTGATCCGTTGGCGTGAATCGTCGACATCGAACCAGCGTGTCCCGTACTGAGCGCTTGGACCATGTCGAGGGCCTCGGGGCCCCTCACCTCCCCAACGATGATCCGGTCGGGGCGGAGACGTAGCGCGTGCCTGAGCAGCGAACGCATGGTCACCTCACCTGCGCCCTCTGCATTCGCCGGGCGGGCCTCGAGCCGAACCACGTGCCCGGTGATGGACAACTCGGCGGCATCCTCAATCGTCACGATTCTCTCCGTGCCGCTGATAGAAGCCGCGAGGGCGTTCAGCACCGTCGTCTTTCCCGCTCCCGTCGCCCCGGCAACAAGGATGTTGTCCCGAGCCGTCACGGAATCGGCGAGCAACCGGGCTCCACCGTCGGAGATCGCCGCGCGCTCAACCAGTGCTTCGAGATCTGCCACAGCGGTCGAGAAGCGACGTATGGCCACCACCGGACCGTCCACTGCTGCAGGAGGAATGATGGCGTGCAAACGCGAGCCGTCCTGGAGCCTCGCATCCACCGCTGGTGAAGATGTGTCGATCCTGAGACCGAGTGGCGTGATCAGGCGCCTGACCAAGGTGACCAGATCCTCGGCCGATCTGAACACGATGTCCGAGTGTTCCAGTTCTCCTCCACGCTCGATCCAGATCTCGTCGAACGAGTTGATCAGCACATCGCTCACCGAGTCATCATCGACAAGCGCTTCGAGCGGGCCAAAGCCTATGAGCGCGTCCACGGCGGCACGGACAGCCCGGTCATCCGCCAATGGGGCGACATCGGGCTGCATCTCGATGGCTGCACGGGTCAGCTCGGTGCGATCGAGCGGTACGTCAGATGCAACCAACGACGAGACGAGTCGTTCGAGCGATCCCATCTACGCCCGCCAGACCTGTCGAAGGGCGCCGATCCAACGGTCCCTGCGTGGCGGTCGCTCGCCGTGGAGCAACGAGCGGATCGTTCCTGCTCTGGGAACCGGCAGCGCCAGCCGTCCTCCGGGAGCACGGGACTCCATCCGTGTTCGTTGGTACACCGTGGCGCCGTGAACGATCGGTGTGAATGGCGGCGGCAGAAGCGGGAGGACTGCAACAGCTTCGGAATCGAGATTCGCCGACGGGGGACATCTGAGCACGACATTGGGCCATCGAGCGATAAGTTCCGCGATCACTTCCTGAGCGTCCTCGGGCTTGATGCCTCCGTTTCGCAGCACCGCCGGACCGCTCTTCGAAGGCTCCAGCTGGCTACGGGTGGGTCCACGTTCAACAAGCTCGGCCAGCGAGAAGGGGCCACCGAACCCTGGACCGGATGGGTCAAGATCGATCACCAGTGCGGTGCCGGCCGCGGATGCGGCACCGAGGGGAGCAACGATCCCGAGCAGGGCATCAACGGGTGACCACAGAGCAAGAACTGGCACATCTACCTCCGACAAGCGAAGGGGAAGCAACGACAACGTACGATTTCACCGACGTCGATTCAAGGGGTACGACCAAAGCGTGTCGCATCTGTGCTGCCATCGCCGGCTGGGTGGTACGTTGCTTCCATCATGGGCCTCATCGACCGCTTGGACTACACACACACGCCACCGAACCTGCTCCAACGCTGGATGCAGGCCCTCGCCGTGACCCCGGCCGGATCCGCCCTTCTGTCCCGAATCCTGCGACCGATGGACCGATTGGTCAATCGGGTTTCGAAGCACCACACATCCACAACGAGCCTCCTCGCCGGACTCCCGATACTCATGGTGACGACGACCGGGGCACGAACCGGTAATCCGAGAACCGTGCCGCTCATCGGAATTCCATACCGCTCGGGCATTGCGTTGATCGCATCGAACTTCGGTAAGGAGAGAACGCCGGGATGGGCATACAACCTGAGTGCGAGCAACACCGCAGAAGTCACCCACAGAACGCGCACCGTACGTTCCGTGGTTCGCCGGGCATCGGAAGCCGAGGCAGACGAGATCTTCGAGACAGCCGAGGACTTCTACGCCGGATGGGCCGTGTACCGGAAGCGAGCCGGGCACCGCACCATCAGAGTGTTCGTTCTTCATGCCGCAGACGAGTTCGTCTGACCTATCCGACATGATGCTGACGAGGTCACAGCCTCAACCTCAAGAAGCTCGGATTCCGTCCGATACAGAATCTGCGGTAGCGTGTTCTTATGACTGAAGCGGCCTTCTTCGACCTCGACAAGACGATCATCGCCGGATCGTCAACGCTTGCCTTCGGCAAGCCACTGTATCGCGCCGGATTCCTGGGCAAGGGCCACCTGCTCCGGCTCGGCATCGGACACCTCGCCTACACGCTATTCGGCGCTGACGAAGATCAGCTCGAGCGGGCCAGAGACGAAATGCTCGATCTCGTATCAGGATGGCACCGCGCTGAGATCGACTCGATCGTTGCTCAGTTCCTCGACGAGATCATCGAGCCACTCGTGTTCGCCGAAGCTTTGTTCCTCGTCGATGAGCACACTCGATCGGGCCGTGATGTCTACGTGGTCTCTGCAAGTCCTGAGGAATTCGTCAGACCGATCGCTCGTATGGTCGGAATCGACAACGTCATCGCGACCCAGATCCGCACGGACTCCTTGGGCAGGTACGTACCGGAGCTTGAGCGCTACGCGATGGGGCCGGGCAAGGCCGACGCGATCCGGGATGTGGCCGAGCGCGATGGAATCGACCTCGAAGGCTCCTACGCGTACACCGACAGTTTCACCGATATGCCCATGCTCGAGGCAGTCGGGCATCCCGTTGCTGTCAATCCGGAGAAGGAGCTGAAGGAGGCGGCCATCGAGAATGAGTGGCCCATCCTTGACTTCCAACGTCCGGTGAGCCTGGAGCCCCGGGTCCAAGCCCCGCCGAAGCACGTCTGGGTTCCGATCGTCGCAGGTGCTGTGACCGTTGCGATAGCGATTGCGCTGAGCAAGAAGAAGACAGCCGCCAGCTAGGAGCTGGCTGCCGTCCGATCGCTCGGCTGCGCCTCGCTGTCAGGTGTCAGGTATCAGGTGTCAGGTGTCGGTTCTTTCGCTGCGACTCCCTCAGCACGGGCCGCTTCGATCTTCTCCGTCGTCAGCTTGGGTGCTGCCCACAAGAACACGAGGAATAGGGCGGCGGCAGTGACGAAGTAGGGCATCCGGAGCGCCATCACACGGTCCAATCCTGCTGCTTCTGAGACGGTGACAACAAGTCCACCGATCGCAAGGCCAATGGGCATCATTCCCCAGGCGAAGAACCGGTACACGGAGTTGACCCTGCCGAGAAGATGATCCGGAATGATCGTCTGGCGCAGCGAGACCGTGATCACGTTCCACAGCACCGCGGTGAACGAGAAACCGAAGAACATGACCCAGACGAGAATCCAATTCGTGGCAAGACCGATCACCAGCGTGATGACGAACTCACTGATGAGCGTGAGGTGCAGCGATGTCCCGCTACCGAGCTTCTCAGAAACCTTCGACGCAGACACCGAGCCAACAACGCCTCCCGCCGCGCCGGCCATCATCAGGATCGCGAACGTGGTAGTGCTCACTCCGATGACTTCCTGGGCGAACAGCACGAACGTGGCGAAGAAGACGGAGAACAGCCCGTTCATGAGTCCGAGAATGATCGCCATTGGGCGGAGAAGGGGATGTGCCCACAACCACTTCACGCCCTCCTTGATCTCCTCGATGAAGCTGGGACGCTCCCTCTCCTCACCATCCGGGTGATCGACCTTGAACGTGCCCGACAGCACGAAGATCAGAGCGGCTGCGATCGCGAAGGTGCCTGCATCGAAGAAGAACGGGACTGCAAATGCGACCCCGATCAGGACACTTCCGAGTGGAGGGCCGGCAAACTGGTTCATGACCGTCTCAGCTCCCCACAGGCGGCCGTTTGCCTTCTCAAGTCCCTCGGATTCAACCATCGCGGGAAGGATCGTCTGGGCGGCATTGTCGTAGAGCACCTCTGCGAACCCGAACAGCAGAGCGGAGACCAACAGGGTGACGTAGACAACGGTATTCGTGTCGCCGATCAGGCCCGCGGCGACATCGTCGGGCGACGGGAGGACGTCCTGATTCGCGTACACGACAGCGGCAACGCCGAGCGTTAGCACCATCCGGAAGACCGACGTGGAGGACATGATCTTCCGACGATCAACGCGATCGGTTATGACACCAGCGGGGAGCGTGAAGATCAGCCAGGGGATGCGCTGGGCAATAGCGATGACGGCGATGAGCATGGCGTTCCGCGTTACTGCCGATGCAAGCCACGGATACGCGATACCTGCAACGCCGTCGCCGAGGTTCGACACGACGCTTGCGGTCCAGAGCTTCCAGTAGTTCGTCCCGAGCCGAATCTTCTCTTTGACCGGTTGCTCGGTTGCCTCGGTGTCAGCCACTCGTGTTCTCCACTTCTTCGAATGTTGGGTGATCGGTCGGGTAGACGCCGGCAAGGAAGCCGAACGCTGTGTCTCCGCCACGCGGGACGGCGAGGAACTCCTCAGCAAGTTCCATGACGCGCTCCGAGAACTCCAGGGCGCGCTCCGCAGGGATCCTCGCGACACGTGAAGTGAACATGGGTAGTGCCTCGCCCTCGACCTTTCGCATCCCCCTCAGGGCATCGTTGATAAACCACATCGGATCATCAGGCTTCGGTGCATTCTCGAAGAGGATCGTGCGCCCCGTGCGTCCGTAGTACTTCTCGGTCATCGCCCGCACCTTGTTGGTTCGCACGACACGGATCATGCCGGCATCCTCGAGCACCTTCGCGTGGTACCCGATCGTTCCCTTCGGCTTGTCAAGTGCTTCGGCCAACTGAGACACCGTTGCGGCGCGTTCCATCAAGAGATTCAGGATGTCTGTTCGCGTGTCGTCGGCAACTGCCTTGAGTTGGGCGTTCGTTGACGCAACGACCACGTCCTCGATGTCGTAGTCGAGTTCGTGACGATCGAGCGGTTCTGGATTCTGTCCCTGGCTTGTCATGCGCTATATGGTCGACTATTCCCGACCATATGTCAAGAACGGATGACGGCTTCGCCGTCGGATCGCTCGGCTGCACCTCGCTGTCAGGTA
>JBDLJV010000003.1:0-34466 GCA_039714175.1 Actinomycetota bacterium | reverse complement strand
ACAGATCCAAAGCGCGAGCGGGGTCGGTCAAGGCAGCTTCTACCACCACTTCGCCAGCAAGGCCGACCTCGCCGAGGCGGCTCTCACCTCACTCGCGGAAGAGATGTGCGATCAATTCGATGCCTTGACCGAAGAGACCGGTCTCGCTGTTGGCGAGGCGTTCCTCTCATGCCCACGAGACGCCCTGGCGGGTTGCCGAATCGGGCGCATCACCATGGAAGCATCCCTCACGGACCCGCGGATCATGGATCCCATCGCCAGATACTTCGTCCATATCCGTGAACGCCTCACCGATGCGTTCGATGTCATCGACATCGACATTGAACCGGTAGCGCTCGCTGATCTTGCCATTGCCACGGTCCAGGGCAGCTATGTCCTTGCCCGAGCCACTGGCGACCCGGACGCCCAGGCGAATGCCACATCCGCGTTGGTTGCGCTCATCCACACCGCCATCGGGAGGCGTCGACCATGACGTACACCCGAGTCGACGAGACCTTCGGCAAGGATGCAGCCAATCGTCTCGACGAGGCCACCCGACCCGGTATTGCCGGTGCCCTGGCCGCGCTCGAGTCGTTCTACTTCGCTTTCAACAATGGCGACCTCGGCGTCTTCCGCCAGGTCTGGGTGGCCCACGAGCTGATCCGACTCAAGAACCCCCTCGGCGGGATCCTCGAAGGGATCCACCCCATCACCGATCTCTACGCCGGCATCTTCAACGGACCCGCTGACGTGTGGGTCGAGTTCACGGAGATCGTTGCCTACGAGCTCGGCCAGGATGCTGCTGTCTTCTCCGGGAGGGAACGTGGCGAGTTCACCAGAGCCGGTGTGACCGTTGATCTCGACATTCGCACGACCCGTGTGTTCCATCGAATCAACGGACGTTGGGGCCAGATCCATCACCACGGTTCCATCACCGACGCTGAACAACTCAACACGTATCGAAGCGCTGTTCAATCCTGATCCAGGCAGCGTGGTCGGGAGTTGCAGCACTCGAAGCAATCGGCTGGGAAGACAACAACGAGGTCGACGCGGTGCCGCTCATATGCCACGTCAGAGGACGCAACCAGACAGCGGTCCTTCGAGCGGGAATCCCCTTCTCCGTGTGCTCGGTGGGGAGGGTTCGAATCCTGCCCCCGCTACGAAGGGAACCGTTGAGATTCCTACATGTCTCAGCGGTCTTCTCGCGTCCGGCGCCCGTGCGAGGGAGTCATGTCAAACCTGTGTCAAACGGATGACAGGGCTTGACATCTCGACAATGGACCTGAAGTAGGCGTCGTCGGCCGGACCGTACATCCCTTCCGGGGTCTCGACGACTGTGGGACCGTCCTCGCCCAGATCGAAGGTCAGCGTTGCGTAGACGGAGTCGGTGTCGGCAGTCAGGTAGAGATCTGTCGCCGTAGCGAAGTCGGCGTAGACGCCGAATTCGGAACAGGACATCGCCCCGACGTCGCGGCTCTGCCCGGCGAGCAAGCCGAGCAGCGACAGCGCCGGGTAGAAGTTGATGTATGCCTGAGTGGCAGGCTGGAAACCGAGTTCGTCGAACAGCAGGCGGGCGGACTCGGGTGTGGGATACGCCCCTCCCGCGAACTCGATCGTGCCGAAGCTCGTCTCGAGGGTCTCTGGTGCAGGGGCGGAGTTGGGCATCGGACCCGCGTTCCTGTCGAATGCGAATGCTGACATGGTTCCCCTTTCATCGGGCAGATCGATCACGATCCGTGTCATGGACAGCTGTGTCCTCCCTCGCTCGCGACACTGGCCGGTTTGATCGTCGGATCGGGATCTGTGCCGGCTGACCGTGTTCGACCAACCGTACGATTTCCCCTGTCGCACACAAGACGCCTCGACTCAGACACGACGCAGGTTCGTATCGTGAGCGTCTACGGCTCCTGTCCTTGCCCTCTGTCGAGGGCGCCCATCAATCACGGAGCGGTTGAGATCGCTGAGAATGTGTTCCGCTTCGGTCCTGCGGAGCCGCGTTAGCGTGTGGCGAGAGAACAAACAGTCGAGGTGAGGTGAAGCATGATTGACGTGATCGGGGAGACGCTTTCAGTTGCTATCGGGGTCGCGGTGAGTCCCGTGCCGATCGCTGCCGCAATCGTGATTCTCTTCACGCCGAAGGCGAAGACCAATGCGCCGGTGTTCATGGTCGGATGGATCGCCGGGATCCTGGTTGCCGGCTCGATCGTCCTTGTGATCCCCGGCATGGAGACCGGGGGAGAGCCGTCGACCACCTCCGGCGTCATCAAGGGCCTTCTCGGGGTGCTCCTGCTGGTGCTTGCCGTGGGCGCATGGCGCAAACGTCCGAAGCCAGGTGAGAGTGCTGAAGCGCCGAAATGGATGGACACGATCGACAGCTTCAGCCCCGGCAAGTCGTTCGGGATGGGGTTTCTCCTGTCCGGCTTGAATCCCAAGAACCTCCTGCTCGTCGTGGCGGCTGCCGCAACGATCTCGGCTGCTGGGCTCGCAACGGGAGAGACGGTGACGGCGTTGCTCATCTTCACGCTCATAGCGGCGAGCACGGTCATCATTCCGGTTGTCGGCTATCTCATCGTCGGTGAGGGCGCCGACACGCTCCTTACGAGTGCCAAGGACTGGCTCATTCAGAACAACTCTGTTGTGATGTCTGTTCTGCTCCTCGTCATCGGCGTGTCGCTGGTCGGGGATGCCGTCGAGATCCTGCTCTGACGAGGTGTCGCGGACCAAGACGCATCGGCGGTGCCGACGCTGCGATCGATGTGCCGCGACCACCACGACTCGGTGTGGGCGCGGCCGATCCAGCGTCTCTCGACGTCGTCAACTACTCGAATCGGCCGGGAGGACGGCCGCCTGCACGAAGTCGATGTGCCCACCGAGGTCGGAGCGGAGGACGTCATCATGGTCTTCCCCAGCACGATTCAACTCCCGGTCGCCAGCAGACATAGTCCCCAGGAGTTGGAACCGAGTGTGCGTCCTATTTCCCATCTGCAGCGTTCGGCGATTCGCGTCACCGATAGGGGGTCAGTTGATTCGCTTGACTTCGGGGAAGACCAGATCCGGTTCGGGTTCGTAGGCTCGGAAGATCCCGTAGAAGTCGAGTCCGGCCGTCGGAATGGCATTCAGTTCATCGCCGTTCGGATTCACTCGCGTCTGGGCCAGGGTGATTGGTCTGTGCCAATCGACATCGAGCACTCTGTGGAGAATCTTGACAGGAGACTATTGAGATGCTCTCGGACGGCAGCGGCTTGATTGACAGAATCAGATGTTGCGTGTTACTCTACTCGTATAGACGTCTAGACAAGTGACCTCAACGGAGGAACGACACAGGTGGTCAAGTCCAGCTTCACACCGCGATACGTTCACATGAGCCAGCAGCTTCGAGGGTTGATCTTGGAGGGGACGTACAAGCCCGGCGATGCAATTCCCTCGGAAGCCGAGCTGATGTCGATGTTCGGCACCGCGCGTGGGACCGCTCGTCAGGCGGTTGATGTTCTCGTGAGCGAAGGCCTGGTGCGCCGGCAACACGGCAAGGGCACCTTCGTCCAGTTGCAGCCCATTCGTCACAGCATTCTGAACATGGGCGGTTTCACGGACAGCCTGAGAGGGCGCGCCGAATCCCCTGTGGCGCATGTCATAGAGGCGGGATTGACCGAGATCGATGGTCACCAGTACTTCCGGATGGTCCGCCTTCGCGGAACCAGGACGCCTGAGCGGACGACCTACCTCTCGTTGGACACTTCCGTGATGGACGCCAGCCGATTCCCCGGGATCGAGGACATCGACTTCGAGGATCGATCCCTCTACCAAATACTCCGTGAGCAGTACAAAACACATCCGCGGCGCACGCAGATCACGCTTTCGACCGAGATCCCTTCTCCTGACGTGGCTGAACTTCTTGGAGAACCTTCCGATGGTCCTGCGCTGATCAAGACCGAGGGAAGTGCCTTTGATCAGAACGATGTCGAGATCGAACAGATAAAGGTTCTCTACGCATCGCGCGTGGAGTTCAACCTGACCACCGCCATCGCCGAGTTCCCCGGGGGAGAACTGTGACCGACATGAGTCCCATGGAACGGTTCAACAGCACATTCGGGAACAAGCCCGTCTTTGCGATGCTGCATCTCAAGGGCGATACAGAGCACGATCGTCTGCGGCGAACACTTCGAGAAATCGACATCCTCACCGAAGCAGGAGTCGACGGTGTCATCGTCGAGAATTACTTCGGCAGCGCGGATGACGTCGAGAGCGTTCTCGAGTATCTCGCAACCCATCGTTCGGAGTGCACCTACGGCGTGAACGTGCTCGACGACGATGTGCGCGCGTTCGAACTTGCGCGAAGTTACGGGGCCGCCTTCATCCAATTGGACTCGGTCGCCGGCCATCTCGCTCCCGATGACGACGCGGCATTCGCCGAGTGGCTGGCCGAGCAGCGTGAACAGTCCTCAGCGTTGGTCTTCGGCGGCGTTCGCTTCAAGTACCAGCCGGTTCTCTCAGGCAACTCTGTGGAGACCGATCTGCGTCTGGCCATTGAGCGATGCGACGCGGTCGTCGTAACAGGCGTGGGAACCGGCATTGAGACCGATCTGAGCAAGATCGTCGATTTCCGGGACGTCGTTGGACAATCCTTCCCGCTGATCACCGGCGCAGGTGTCACGATCCGCAACGCCGAAAACCAACTCTCTGTCGCTGATGGTGCGATCGTCGGGAGCTATCTGAAGGACACGTTTACCGACAACGGCGATGTCAGCGCCGAGCACGCCGAGAGCCTCGTGGAAGCTGTGCGCAGAATCCGTGGTGCTGCTCCCATCGACACCGTGAGGGGAGTGTGACGTGACCCGAGCGCATGCCACAGCCGTTCCGTGCAGCGAGGCAGACGTGTCTCCGTACGGGCGGTACGTGAACCTTGCGACTGGCGGGCCGGGTGTCGTTGATACGGCAGGGCCTGGATTCAGCGATCGGTACACCAGTGATGCGTTGATCGGGTCTGGTGGACATCTGGGGTTGACCGCCGGTCCCGAACTCCCTTCGAGTGTCCACCAGATGGAGCGACACCTGCACACCTCGGAAGCGGTGTTCTGCTCAGGGGATCCCGTCATTCTGCCGGTCGCCGCACCGACCGAAGCTCGGCCTCGGACGGTGGACGTGGAAGCGCTGTTGATCTCTCGGGGTGAATGCGTGATCCTGGATCCCGGCGTGTGGCACGCCCCGTGCGTCGGCGTGGACGGACCGGCGGTCTACTACTGGTTTGCAGCCGTCGACGAGGCACTGCAGGACGATTGGATCGAACTCGACAACGGGCCGGTCGCCATCGAGCTCGCCGAAGAGAGCTTGGTATGACGAGCGACTACTGCGTCTTCATCGGCGATGCTGCTCTCGACGAGCACTACCGCGCCGATGAATGGCCGCAACACGGCACGAAGATCGAAGTCGAAGCGGTGGGCGCGTTCCCGGGAGGCATGATCGCCAACGCTGCTGTTGTGTACGCCGGGTACGGCGAGCAGGCTCGGTTCTGCTGGGTCATGAACGACAGTCCCACCACGGATTCCCTGCTTGCCGGTTTGTCCGAGAGCGGCGTGGACACCCAACTGGTCAGCCGCGACGAGGCGTTGGCCGATTCCCGCTGCATCATCGTCTCTGCAGGGGATGAGCACACTGTCCTGACTCCCAGGACTGGGCTGGAACGCATCGAATTGAGTGACGAAGCGCTCGCCACGATCACCGAAGCAAGCTACATCTACACGGCTATTGGTGACCTGCGGATGCTCCGCCACCGAGACAGGCTCCCGGGTGAGATCATCGGCGAGGTTCACGCCGCTGGGGCAAAACTCGTTCTTGACCTCGATGTGGGAGACCTCCGGGTCGGAGACGATGCACTCCTCGGTCTTGCGGACATCCTCTTCGTCAATCGCGTCGGCATGCAACATCTCGCTCACGGCGGCAGTGAAGCCCAGGCGGTGGCCGAGCTGCTATCCGGGCGGCTGCAAACGCTTGTCGTAACTCTCGCCGAGGATGGATGCCGGCTCTACGACGCCGACGTCGTCCGCGAGATTCCAGGTATCCAAGTCGACGTTGTTGATGTCACCGGAGCCGGTGACACCTTCGGCGCAGCGTTCCTGTACGCCCTCAATCGCACCGGGGACGCAGAGCTCGCCGCGATCTTCGCCACTGCTGCTTCCGCGAGAGCCGTGACCGTCGCAGGAGCTCGCGCAGGGGCTACGACCAGCGCAACCGTCATGGACTTCATTCACGACCACAGACAGTTCGCAGATGACAGGCATACCGTTCTTGATTCTGCCTTATCCACACACAACCAGTCGGCACCATAGGAGGTCCGCACATGTCCAGATATCGCCTAATCACGATTGCAATCAGCGTCGTCATGGTGATGACCGCCCTTACGGGTTGCTCGAGCGACGATTCGAGTGACATCACCACTACCGCGGGTTCGGGAGTGGTGGATGAGGCTGCCGTTGCGCTTCTGCCTGACGACATCAAGTCCTCAGGCGAGCTCGTGATCGGCACCGAGCTCTCATACTCCCCGGATGAATTCAAGGATCCGGACGGCAACCCCACCGGTTGGGGAATCGAGTTGGTCACGGCGCTCAGCCACAGGCTTGGGCTTGAGCCGAAATTCCGCGAGTCGCAATTCGACAACATCATCCCGAGCGTCAAGGGTGGCACCTTCGACATCGGATGGGCGTCGTTCACCGACACATTCTCGCGACAAGAGTCGGTTGACTTCGTGGACTACTTCGAGGCCGGCAGCCAGTGGGCGGCTCAGGCCGGCTCCAATGTCGATCCCGCCAACGCGTGCGGCCTGATCGTCGCGGTCGGTACGGGAACATGGCAGGAGACAGACGAGGTCCCGGCGATAAGCGATGCGTGTGTTGCCGACGGCAAAGAGCCGATCAACATACTGAAGCTCGACGGCCACGAGGTCGTCACCAACGCCGTTGTCCTCGGGCGAGCGGATGCCTTTGTGGCAGACTCTCCCGTCACCCAGTACGCGGTGTCACTGACCGAAGGCAAGCTCGAACTGGCTGGCGACATCGTCGATTCGGCCCCGTTCGGTATCGCTGTCGGCAAGGACGCCGGGACGTTGAAGGATGCGTTGGCAACAGCGATGCAGTCCTTGATCGATGATGGCACATACCTTGAGATTCTCACGAAGTGGGGAGTCGAAGAGGGAGCCATCGAAGAGGTCACGATCAACGGCGCGGTGTACTAAATGTCCGGCTCCAACCAGCGAAGCACGAGTAGCCAAGAAGCTGACTCCGAGCCCGCCGGGCCGGAGCCAATCAAAGCAGTGCCACTCCGGCGGCCGGGACGTACGTTCTCGGCCGCCGCAGTGCTGCTCTTCCTTGGACTGTTCCTCTACGGAGCAGCGACCAATCCCGCCTATGAGTGGCCGACCTACGCCGAGTACCTATTCGACAGCCGGATCATCAATGCGGCCGGTATCACGATCATGCTGACGGTTCTTGCGATGGCCTTGGGATTGGTCCTTGGCGTGATGCTTGCAGCGATGCGCTTGTCCCCGAACCCGGTTCTGCGGTCGGTCAGTTGGGGTGTGCTGTGGTTCTTCCGGGGAACACCCGTCTATGTGCAGCTCGTCTTCTGGGGGCTCATCGCCACCATCTACCACCAGATCGACATTGGCATCCCGTTTGGTCCGACGTTCGCCACCTTCGATATGAGGGCGTTCCTCGACCACACGTTCTGGATCGCTGTCATCGGGCTTGCGCTCAATGAAGCTGCCTATATGGCGGAGATTGTCCGTGCAGGCATCACAAGCGTCGATGAGGGTCAGACCGAGGCAGCGACCGCACTGGGCATGTCGTGGACGCAGACAATGGCTCAGATCGTCATGCCCCAAGCCATGCGTGTCATCATTCCTCCGGCGGGCAACGAACTCATTTCGATGCTCAAGACAACCTCCCTGGTCATCGCTGTGCCCTATACGCTCGATCTGTACGCCAGAGCCCGTGACCTGTCAATCGAGACGTTCAACCCAATTCCGATGCTCATGATCGCTTCAACGTGGTACCTGGCCTTCACCTCGATTCTCATGGTCGGCCAGATGCACCTGGAGCGGTATTTCGCAAAGGGTGCCAGCCGTGTCATGACCGAGCGGCAACTCGAGGCACTCGCAGAAGCATCCACGATGGTGAAAGGGGATCGCTGATGAACGATCTACCAAACCAAACCCCGGTCGTACAGGCTGAGGATGTTTGGAAGCGGTTCGGAGCGCTGGAAGTCCTGCGAGGCATCAACATGACCGTTGAGCCGGGGGAGGTTGCCTGCATCATCGGACCCTCCGGGTCGGGCAAGTCCACGTTCCTCCGGTGCATCAACCATCTTGAGCAGGTCAACGCGGGTCGTCTCTATGTCGATGGCGAACTCGTGGGCTATCAGGAACGAGGCGGCCGGCTGCACGAGATGCACGCACGAGATGCCTCCCGCCAGCGCCGCGATATCGGCATGGTCTTTCAGCGGTTCAACCTCTTCCCCCATCGGACCGCTCTGGAGAATGTCACGGTCGCCCCGATCAAGGTGAAGAAGCTCAAGAGCTCGGATGCCCGCGCGAAGGGTGAGGAGCTCCTGGCCCGCGTCGGCCTCAGCGACAAGCTCCGTGCCTACCCGGCGCAGCTGTCCGGCGGCGAGCAGCAGAGGGTTGCCATCGCTCGCGCGCTAGCGATGGAGCCGAAGCTGATGCTCTTCGACGAACCCACTTCGGCACTGGACGCTGAACTCGTTGGGGAGGTACTCGAAGTCATGAGACAGCTCGCCGCCGATGGGATGACGATGATCGTCGTGACGCATGAAGTGGGCTTCGCTCGAGAAGCTGCCGACTCCCTGTATCTCATGGACGAAGGCGTCATCATCGAGTCCGGGCCTCCCAAGGAAGTTCTCTCGAACCCGCAGCATGAACGGACCAAGGCCTTCGTGTCGAAGGTGCTCTAGGAATATGGTTACTGCCTCGGACCTCATCGCCAGCGAACGGCTCCTCGGGGCCCACAACTACGAACCGCTCGACGTGGTGCTCACGCGTGGCGAGGGGGTGTGGGTTTGGGATGTCGACGACACCCGGTATCTCGATTGCCTCTCCGCATACTCGGCGGTCAATCAAGGCCACTGCCATCCCCGGATTCTGGAGACGATGACCGAGCAAGCAAGTCGCCTCACCCTGACCTCTAGGGCATTTCGGAACGATCAGCTCGCTCTCTTGTATGAGGAGTTGGCTGCACTCACCGGTTCGCACCGGATCCTCCCCATGAACAGTGGCGCCGAGGCCGTCGAATCGGCGATCAAGGCCGTGAGGAAATGGGGATACGAGGAGCGGGGCATACCGGAGGACGAGGCCGAGATCATCGTGTGCGCCGACAACTTCCACGGCCGAACAATCTCGATTGTCAGCTTCAGCACAGATCCGATGGCCCGTCAGGGGTTCGGGCCGTTCACACCCGGCTTCAAGGTCGTCCCATTCGGTGACGCTGAGGCCTTTGAGGCTGCGATCACGCCCCGCACCGTCGCCTTCCTCGTTGAACCTATCCAGGGTGAAGCCGGGGTGAAGATCCCGCCGCCCGGGTACTTCCCGCGAGTGCGCGAGCTGTGTACCGAGCACGACATCACACTCATCCTCGACGAGATCCAGACCGGTCTCGGTCGTACCGGACGCCTCCTCGCCGAAGAGCACGAAGGCATCGAGGCTGACGTCACTCTCATTGGTAAAGCCCTGGCCGGAGGGTTCTATCCGGTCTCGGCCGTCCTGTCGAACGAAGCGGTCCTCGGTGTCCTCAAGCCGGGGGAGCACGGAAGTACGTTCGGCGGTAATCCACTTGCAGCCGCAACTGCACGGATGGCCCTTCGCGTTCTCGTGGAGGAGGGAATGATTGAGAACTCGGAACGCTTGGGTGAGTACTTCCTGCAGCAGCTTCGCTCCATCCGATCGGATCGGGTCAAGGAGGTTCGCGGCCGCGGTCTCATGCTCGCGATCGAGTTGAAGCAGGACGCTGGCGGCGCCAAACCGGTTGTGAACGCGCTCAAGGATCGCGGCGTTCTCGTCAAGGACACCCACGGCTCGACGATCCGTATTGCTCCGCCGCTCGTGATCACCAAGGACCAAGTGAACTGGGCACTCGAGCAGATCGAAGCTGTCCTCACGTAGAGCGATGCGGTGCGTTGCTGGCTCGCAGGTACTACTACGTGCGATGGGAACGATCCACAGCGTCAGGCCCACTTCAATATGGTGGAGCGCCGATCCCCTCTTCTGTCGGTTGGTCACAAGTAATCGGTCTCATGACCCGACGATCGCAGGTTCAAGTGCTGCACACGCCACGACTGTGATGTCGCGCGCCACGAAGAGCTCCAGTGACGCTCCTACTCGTACCAGGGCCACCTCGAATGCTGGACCGCCGGTTCGATCGGCTCAACGCGACCCGATGGGTTGCGCATAGCTGTGAGACAATTTGGTTGATGACTACCGGAGGTAGCACGTGAGTCGTGACGATCGACCGCTAACTCTGAGACGTCTCGCATACGTCGTCCTCGCTGTGATTGCGGGTGTGGTCCTGTCGCTTCTTGCCCCTGAGGATTGGCAGCCCGGCGAGGGAGCCACGACTCTCGACTACCAGGGCGAGCCCGTCGTCGAGGCTCCGGTGACTGTCGGCTCCACAGAGTCGGTGTCCTTTGTCGGTAACGGATCGGGGGATGTCGAGGTTGTGCTCACCTACGACGAGGGCCTTCCGGTTGACGGCCCGCTAAGGGCAACCATCTCGGTGACCAAGGACGGTGAGCGTGTTCAGCCAGCTCTCGCCCAAGTCGTGCTGCGCGTAGAGCTACCGGATGGTCGTGACGAGTTGATTCCGGTCTCTCGGTGGAACGACGCGGAGGGACACCTTGATGCACTACGACGCCCGCCCCAGGACTCAGCTCTGGTGCTTGGTTTGCTTGGCTTTGTTGTCGTGTTGTGGGTGGCAGAGGCCTTCCCGCTCTTTGTCACGTCGTTGCTGATCCCGGTCGTTCTGGTCTTCGGTGGTGTTGCCGAAGCTAACGATGCTGTTGCCCCCTTCTTCAACCCGATCATCGTTCTCTTCTTCGCCGGGTTCCTCATGGCCGAGGCGATGCAGCGGTCAGGCCTCGGACACTACGCGGCTGTATCGATCACGGCCCATTCCGGTAGGAGCCCGGTTTCGCTGTTCGGAGCGATGCTCGTCGTAACTGCCGTCGCATCGATGTTCATGTCCAACACCGCAGCAGCTGCCCTGCTGGTTCCGATCGCGGTCGCAGTCACAGATCCACTCGATGATGAATCGTTCCGCAAGGTACTCGTGCTCGGCATTGCGTATGCAGCGACCATTGGTGGCATCGGAAGCGCTATCGGCACGCCAGCCAATCAGCTCGCCATCGAGTTTCTTGAAGGTTTCGGTGAGCAGTCGATCTCGTTTGTCGAATGGTTCGCCTTCGGGCTTCCCGTGGTGGTTGTGCTCCTTCCGATCGTGGGTGTGTATCTGTGGAAACGCAGTCGAGTTCACATCGATCCCGAGCGGTTCAGCGAAACGTGTCGGGTAGCCGAGCAGGAGCGTCGGCAACTTGGTCAACCGAATCGTGACCAGGTGATCGTGCTTGCCGTATTCGTGGTGGTCGTGGTCGGGTGGCTCACCCAGACCTTGCACGGCATCCATCCCGGGATCGTGGCGCTCGCGGGTGCCGTGGCGCTCTTCGCTGTCGGGCAACTGTTGCCCGAAGATCTCGGACGGATCTCATGGCCAGCTCTGCTCACGTTCGGAGGTGGGCTGACACTGGGACTGTTCCTCGTACGGAGCGGTACGTCGGACTATCTGGCGACACAACTGACGGGCCTCGTCGCCGTCCCCGCCGTAGTAGCGGTACTTGCCGTGGCGATGATCACGCTGCTGCTGACGACGGTTGCATCGAATACGGCATCAGCGGCGATTCTGATCCCGCTGGCGCTGCCTCTCGCCGGCGTCCTCGGTGTGAACGCAACGGAACTCGTCGTGATCGTGGCGATAGCGTCGTCGATCGACTTCGCGCTGGTAGTCGGGACTCCTCCGACGATGATCGCCTACGCGACGCGGCTGTACACAGCCGGCGAGATCTTCCGCAAGGGAATCATCCTGGATCTCGCTGGCATCGTCGTCCTGGTGTTCGTTGTCACACGAGTATGGGAGCTGATGTCTCTCTTCTGAACGCTGGATTGCAACCCCAGCGTCTTGGCGACGCGCAGTCAGATCTGCGCCCACCGATCTTGCGCCCGTTGGCATGTGCGGACACCGCCCATGGCTCCGACGTCAGCCGGTTCTATCTCTTCGACGTGACTGGGTCAGTGGGGCAACAGGTGTCTCACCACTGGCGTTGTCCGGTGTTGGTGCGGGAACCTCTGCGAGAAGCTGGAGGGCTCGCTCGTTCTTCTCTTCGATCGAACGTGTCTCCCAATCGCGCACCTCGTCCAACGTTCGTATTGTCCAGTCGTCGACCATGTTGAGAAGGCTGACAAAGAAGTCGATGGCATGGGCTCGGATGTACACCTGGTCCTGGAGTGCTCCGCGCCCTTCGAGATACTCGAGCTTCACTTCTCCTCCGAACCCAAGCATCTGCCGGGCGTCGTTCTGGACTTGTTCGATGGCGGTAACGATCTGGTCTGTCGTGCCGATCTGGGCGACGAAAAGCCTGATCATGCCTTCGAACTCCATGGCGAAAGGCGACACCGGCGTGTCCAGCCACGCCCTGAGCGACTCAAGGCCGGCATCTGTGATCGAATAGACGGTCCTTGAGCGCATGCCGGTGCGCTCCCGCGTTCCCTCGATCAGTCCGTCGGCGGCGAGTTGCTTCACCTCGCGGTAGATGGCGCTCTCTGCTCGCGGCCATACGTACCGGAAGTACCTCACTTTCTGCTGGGCCAATTCATAGGTTGACCACGGGCGCAGCGAGAGTTGCCCCAGTAGGGCATAGGACGTGGTGGTGAGACGTCGATGCTCGAGATCCGTCACGGTTGACATACTCCAAACGCGAGCGTATGGTTTACTAGCGTTAGGAGTATAGGCAGCCGAATGGTGTCTGAGCTGCCGGGAGGAGCGACGGCGGTGAGCAGGATGTCTGGCAATCAATTCGATACGGTGGTGGTTGGGGGCGGCCAGGCGGGGCTGATCACTGGGTACGCCCTCCAGCAGCGTGGCATCGACTTTGTGATACTCGACGCGAATGCCCGCGTCGGTGACGCTTGGCGCAAGCGGTGGGACTCGTTGCGACTCTTCACCCAAGGGTTCATGAACGGACTGCCGGGCATGGCGTTTCCTGGCGATCAGAACTCCTTCGTCTCCAAGGACCAGATCGCCAACTTTCTCGAGGAGTACGCCACTCAGATGGATATGCCACTTCGTCTGGGCACGCGGGTGGATCGGCTTTGGCAGAACGGCGATGGCTTCGTCATTGACACGGACGACACGACAATCACGGCGCGGAATGTGATCGTTGCGATGGCTGACTACCAGAAGCCGGCGCTTCCCTTGTTCGCACATGATCTCGATCCAAGCATTCTTCAGATGCACTCATCCGAGTACAAGAACCCGGGGCAGCTTCGCGATGGTCCCGTTCTGGTCGTCGGGTTGGGTAACTCCGGGTCAGACATCGCCCTCGATGTCGCACAGACCCACGACACGATTGTGTCCGGCACCGAATCCGGGAGCATCCCGTTCAATCTCGAAGGGTGGTTCGGACGCAACTTCGGCACGCGGCTCGTGAGGTTCATGATGGTCCGAGTGCTCAACACGTCCACGCCAATCGGCCGCCGAGCACGGCCCAAGCTGATGAAGCAGGGTCCGCCACTCGTTCGAGTGCGCCCCAAGGAGCTGTCCGCAGCAGGAGTGGCCCGGGTGGATCGAGTCGTCGGTGTCGAGAACGGCAAGCCTGTGGTGAGTAACGAACCTCCACTCGACGTATCCAACGTGATCTGGTGCACCGGGTTTCGTCCGGGCTTCGACTGGATCGAACTCCCCGTCTTCGATGAACATCACCTACCGGATCACAAGCGCGGTGTTGTGCCTGATGTCCCCGGCTTCTACTTCGTCGGACTCTTTTTCCTTCACTCGATGTGGTCCGAAACAATCACGGGGGTGCAGCCCGACGTGCAGCACATCGTCAACCACCTGATGGAGAAGAGAGCGACCCGGCCAGTCTGAGGGCTACCGAGTTGTCGGGACGGCGCGGACACGTCAGGAAGTCCGAGGTGCCCTGTCACTTGCCGTGGCTGCTTCGCCGAGCGGCCGTCCAGCCGACTGTCGTTGGCAAGTCACCTCAGTGTTTCGGCTCAGTCCTGGCTGCTTGACGTTTCCCAGAGGTCGATGCCACCCTCGACTGCGAACCGGTCGATCTCCGCCAGTTCGCTATCACTGAAGTCGAGATTGTCGAGGGCGCCAAGGCTGTCGTTGATCTGGGTCCACCGACTCGCGCCGATGAGAGCAGTTGTCACCCTGGGGTCACGGAGCACCCATGCAATGGCCATCTGGGCGAGGGTTTGACCCCTGCCGGCAGCGATCTCGTTCAACGCGTTGATCCTCGTGAGGTTCTCCTCGGTGAGGAACCCGGAACTCAATGAATCGTCCTCTGATGCTCTTGATCCCTCGGGAACTCCCTTGAGGTACTTGTCGGTGAGCATGCCCTGAGCCAGCGGTGAGAACGCGATCACGCCCATTCCTTCGTCCTCTGTTGTATCGAGAAGGTCGTCCTCGATCCACCGGTTGAGCATCGAGTACGACGGCTGGTGGATGAGCGCAGGTGTCCGCGATGAGCGCAGTATCGCTGCAGCCTCCCTGGTCTTCGCTGCGCCGTAGGACGAGACGCCGACGTAGAGCGCCTTGCCCTGTTGGACGGCACTCGTAAGGGCACCCATCGTCTCTTCGAGCGGCGTCGTGGGATCGAAGCGATGCGAATAGAAGATGTCCACATAGTCGAGGCCCATCCGTTCGAGACTCTGATCAAGGCTCGCAAGCATGTACTTGCGTCCTCCGCCACCCTGGCCGTATGGGCCGGGCCACATGTCGTATCCCGCCTTGGTGGAGATGACCAGTTCGTCACGGTACGGCGCAAGATCTGATGCCATGATCCGACCGAAGTTCTCCTCAGCGGTCCCGTACTCCGGCCCATAGTTGTTCGCGAGATCGAAGTGGGTGATCCCTCGATCGAAGGACCGCAGGACCATGTCCCGCGCAGCCTCGAGCGGTGCCTGACTGCCGAAGTTCTGCCACAGACCCAGAGCGATCCTCGGGAGGTCGAGCCCGCTGCGTCCACATCTGGCGTACGGCATCGAGTCGTATCGATCGTTTGCTGCGCTGTACATCTGGTCTCCTATCGACGCGGTCGCGTTCCGCCGGGTGGCTCCGAAGGAACGGAACATGCTTGTTCTGGTTCGGCAAGCCCATGGTAGAGCTGGCGGATACTCGCCATGTTCAGGTCTCTAGACGAACAGGGACCAGTCATAGGCAAAGGTGGCGAACCCGCCTCCGGTGTGCCAGAAGATGACCGTGTCGTCGGGCCCGAGTGACCCGCTCTGTATCTCCCGGTAGAGGCCGTACAGGGCCTTGCCGGTGTAGGTGGGATCGAACAGCAGGCCGGTGAGTCGGGTCGCTTCGGCTTGGGTTTCCATCTCATCGTTGGAGATCACGCCGTACCCGCCGCCGATGTGGCTGTCGTCAATCCGCCAACGCACGTCTGGCATGTCTTCGCCGAGGATCGAGCGAACACGATCGGCGATTCCTTCAGCGGAGTCACCGACCGCGCACCCAACGATGTCGACATCGAGGTTTGTGTCGCTCGCCCCGCGAATGAGGCCGGCTGTCGTCCCAGCAGACATGGAGGGGTGCCACAACGTGAAGGGTCCGTCGAAGTGCTCCACCTGTGCTGCGAGCTCGTGGGCAGCGTTCACGAAACCTCTCGCACCGAGCACATCAGAAGCACCTTCGGGGATGACCCACGCACTGCCGATCTCGTTGGCGGCGGTCTCCATGATCGAGTCCCGTTCGTCGTACTCCTCAGGTGTGATGAAGCGGCACTCGGCCCCCGCGAGGCGCTGGAGCAGGTGATTCCCCCACACCTCCTCCGGTGGCCGGCCGTCCGGTGTACGTAGATAGAGGACGGTGCGCAGTCCCAGCCTGGCGGCCGCCAGCGCCGTGGCGCGTGAGTGGTTTGACTGCGTTGCACCGCATGTGAGAACCGTCGTAGCTCCCGCGTCGAGGGCTGCCTTCAGGTGGTACTCGAGTTTGCGCACCTTGTTTCCTGACAGGCCGAACCCTGTCAGGTCGTCACGTTTGATCCAGATGTCGGCGTCCCATGCATCAGAGAGCCTGTCGGCATGATCGAGCGGTGTGGGGAGCCGGGCGAGATGGATGCGGTCAGCCGTATTCACGCTCGCACTGTACCGGGTCGGAGGCATCGGACTCAGAATCCGAAGGCCGGATCGGGTTGTACCGGTTCAGCTCGGTGTGTAGATGTCAGCGATCACGGCTTCATATCGATTGGTCACTACTGCCCGGCGTACTTTGAATGTGGGCGTCAGCTCACCGTTCTCCACGGTCAGATCTCTCGGGAGGATCCTGTAGGCCCGAACGGCTTCGGCTCTTGATACGGCGCTGTTGGCCTCATCGATTGCCAGTTGGAGCTCCTTGTTGAGGTCGGTGTCGTCGATCAGATCCTCGAGATCACTGTTCGCCTTGCGGTTCGCCGCCGCCCATTCGGGCAGATACTGCGTATCGACCGCAACGAGGGCAGCTATGAATGGCATTCCGTCCCCGACGACAACCACCTGGCTGACGAGTGGGTGCGCGCGAATTCGGTCCTCGAGGATTGCTGGTGCAACGTTCTTGCCACCGGCAGTGACAATGATCTCTTTCTTTCGTCCGGTGATCCACAGGTACCCGTCATTGTCGATCTCACCGAGATCGCCTGAGTGGAACCACCCGTCGGCATCGACGGATTGCTGGGTGGCTGCATCGTTCTCCCAGTAGCCGGAGAAGATCTGTCCGCCACGGATCATGATTTCGCCGTCATCAGCGATCCTGATCGATGTTCCCGGGAACGGTCTACCGACTGAGCCGATTCGCAACTCGCCAGGCGCGTTCTGTGATGTTCCAGCCGTTGTTTCCGTCAGTCCGTATCCCTCCAGGACAGATAGGCCGATCCCGCGGAAGAAGTGGCCGAGTCGGGCCCCCAGAGGTGCTCCTCCTGAGAACGCGTACTTCAAGTCACCGCCAAACGCAGCGCGGAGTTTTGCATACACCAACCGGTCAAACACCGAATGCTGAAGTCGAATCCACAGGCCGGGACCGCCAGCGTCAAGGGAAACCGAGTAGTTGATGGCGACGTTGGTGGCGTGATCAAAGATGGCGCCCTTACCGTCAGCGTCAGCCCTCTGCTTGGCCGTGTTGTAGATCTTCTCGAAGACCCGAGGCACGCTGAAGATCCATGTCGGCTGCACGATCAAGAGTTCCTCGACGAGGCGGGGGATCCCTGTTGAGTAGTAGATCGTGACCCCGTTCGTGATACAGACCACCTGGACGAGGCGCGCCCAGATGTGCGCAAGGGGCAGGAACATCAACTGATGGTGACCATCATTGATCACCTCAGGCGCCATCGCCGCCAGTTGCCGGGACTCCCAGATCAGATTGCCATGGGTCAGGATGCAGCCTTTCGGCTTTCCGGTCGTTCCAGAGGTATAGACGAGCGTCGCAAGATCATCGTGCGAAATGGCACGGATCCGCAGATCGACTTCTGCACGTGTCTCCTGTGTTGCCAGAGCCTTCACCTCATCGATAGCGCCATCGTCGATCACGTACGGTGTCCCGCACTGTGGCAGGCGGCTGGCCATCGAACTGAGGATGCTCTGGTGTGCGGGGGTCTCGCAGAAGACCACTTCTGCGTCCGAGTCATCGATGATCCACTCGGCTTGCTCCGCCGAAGAAGTTTCGTAGATGGTAACTGTGGCGCAACCAGCCGCCCAGATCGCGTAGTCGATCAACGTGAACTCAGGTCGCGTGGCGGAGAACAGCGCGATTCGTGTCCCTGGGTCGAGCCCAAGAGCGATGATCCCCGCTGCCATCTCCTTCACCTCTCGCGCGAACTGGGCGGTGTCCGTGGTCAGGAAAGCGGTGTCAACCCGGTATCCGAGAGCTGCGTGATCCGGTGCAGCCTCAGCGCGTGTCAGCAGGGCAGACACGACATTGTCGTTGAGCGATACGGACACACTACCGGGGGCCGTGGTTGACTCGATGATGGCTACCTCACTCGTTGCGCAGGATTTGCTCATTGTATGACCCACACCAACGGCTCGGTTACTCGCAGAAGGAGTGACGCTGGTTCCTCGCTGCCGCCATACTGCCTCCATGGAAGCGAGCAGAAATCCCGAAGATGTCAACGAATTTGTTGAGCATCTGGCGTTCACGGCGCAGCTCAACGACGGCACGCCTGTGCGCGTTAGGCCCATTGCACCGAAGGACAGAGCTCGCCTTGCCGAAGGTTGGGAGAACCTCTCAGCTCGTTCACGCTACCTCCGTTTCATGTGGTCAAAGGCCACGCTCACCGAAGCTGATCTGACTTATCTGACCGAGATTGACTACGCCAATCACTTCGCGTGGGCAGCCGAAACCCTCGATGTTGCTGACCCGCCCGGCGTCGGCATCGCCCGGTACATCCGCACCGACGATGACCCAACAGTCGCAGAAGCTGCGCTCGCCGTTGTCGACGGTTGTCAGCGAAAAGGATTGGGACGCATCCTGCTTCAGGCGTTGTCGAACGCCGCGCACGAGAACGGAATCGAACGCTTCCGAGCGTACGTTTCGCTGTCAAACCGACAGGTCCTCGAGGCTCTCCAGGCGATAGGAGCAACGAGATCCCACGCAGAAGACGGTGCAGTCAGACTGGAGCTGCCGGTGCCAACCCAAGCGCTCGCCACGTCTGCGATGTATTCCGCGCTTCGCACCGTCGCGATCGATCTGAACCATCCGGAGAGCACTTGATCTTCCCCCCATCTCTGCCGTGCCGGTAGGATCTCCCATTCGGCACGGCGAGGTGGACGCGCTCGAAGCGGCCGGACGCCAACCGGCGCAGGTCTACAAGCGCTCCACGATGTACACCACGCTGTCGCTGTGCGACATGCGCAGCGGCGCCATCGTGTTGTACGGGATACAGCGTGTCGTTGTGGGGGAGAACTGAGTCTCTCTTGGCCAGTCACGGCGTCGAGGTCGTGATCGCCGACAACGCTGAGTGCGTTGACGAGATGGATAGATTCATCAAGGGCAATCCGGACTTGTGGAACGAGGACATTGGAAAATGAGCGCTTTCGGAGGATCGATCGAAGAAACGCACGGTCGGTACATCATCAGCACGGACCCCGATCGCGTTGATCTTGATGTTGTGCACCGATTCCTGAGTGAGGAGTCCTACTGGGCGAGGGGCCGATCGAGAGATGCCCAACGCCTGGCCAACGACTTGAGTCCTCTCGTGGTCGGTGCCTATCTCGACGGCCAGCAGGTCGGGTTCGCTCGCATGGTGACCGACCTCGTCGCATTCGGCTATCTGGCTGACGTCTTCGTGCTGCCCGGCCACCGGGGCACCGGTCTTGGCACGGCAATCGTTCAAGCGATCGTTGAGCACCCCGAGCTGAAGGGACTCAAGTGGCAACTGCTCGCCACGGACGATGCCCATGGCGTGTACGGGGAATTCGGATTCGTGCCGCTCGCTGACAGCACGCAATGGATGATCCGGCCCGGTCCACCGGCGGAGGAGTGATCCGACGATATGGCTCGGGCCGGGTGGGTGACACGGGGAGGTCGGGTGTCGCTCGGTTGACGAATAACCACCCTATGTGTTAACTTGACTACGGGCAGTGGGGGGATAGGTGGCATCAGAGCCTCAATAGGAGGGCCAGCATGCGGCGCCTTGCCATCTCAATCGCCTTACTTCTCGTGGTTACGGCACTGCCCGCGCTTGCCTCGGAATCAGAATCGTCTCTGCCGGGCGGCACGCCGATCAAGGTCACGGTGGATGCGCCTATTGACGGCACCGAGTACGTGCTGCCACCGGGCGGGGTTGATGTGAGCGTCGAGGGGACGGCGTCGATTGGATACGGAACCGCCGACTTGACGATCACGTATGTCGTTGACGTCTCAGGCAGCGTTAACGACTCTGCCAACGGAAACTGTGGTGGCGATGTCAACGACGACGGTCTCTCGGACACGATCCTGGATTGTGAGATCGCAGCGGTGCTTGCCCTCAATGCCGCGGCCGCTTCTTCCGGATGGGTCGATGAGGTCGGCCTTGCCGTATACGGGAGGTACGGTGCCGCTGCAGATATGTCGCCGATCGTCGGCATTGATCCGACCACCTCTCCGAGCGCCGGACCGGCCCATGTGTACACGGTCGCCACTTCCGTCGTTGCTTCGCCGACCCATGCAGGTCCGACGGACTTCACCGCCAAACATGTCAACCGTGCCAATACCAATTTCGCCGAAGGGCTTGGTGCAGCCGGAACGATCGTGGGGGCATCCACAAGCGCTTCGAACCTCGTCGTCTTCCTCTCCGACGGGCGCAGCAACGATGGGGCTGGCTACTTCGGGGCGAATCTTGGTGAGCTCGCCGCGACCGGCGCGGTCGTTCACACGTTTGCAGTTGGACAGGGATCATCGTGCAGCGTCGGTTCCGATGGCACGCTGCAGGAGATCGCCAACGCCACCAATGGCACATGCACCGAAGTCCAGAATCCGGCAGATCTCGCCGGGCTCGTCTCCGGGTTGCTCACTTCTGAGCTTCATCATCTGGAACTCACCGTCGATGGTGGTTCCCCGACCGTCATCCCGAATTCCGACATCTCGACACCGTTGCCGCACGCGGGACCGCTGGCTGTGACCTACTCGACACCTGTCACCGGCCTCGGTGTCGGTGAGCACACGATGTGCGTCACCGCCGTAGGTAGTGATGCCGGCGGAGGTGGTGACTCCGGCGAGGCGTGCACCACGGTGTTCGTGTACGGAATCGATCTCACACCTGAGACCGCGACCAAGGAACTTGGCACTGACACCACGCACACGGTCACGGCAACCATCGAAGGCCTGGCTGGAACGGTCGGCGGACGTGACGTGACGTTCACCGTCATCGACGGACCGAATCACGGCGCCACCGGCTCAGGAACCACAGGGGTCCTCGGCGGTGTTCCATGGACGTACACGAACACCGGCGCGGGAGGCACCGATACGATCGAGGCGTGCTTCACCGTCGAAGAACCCAGCGGACAGACCGGTTGTGCAACAGCGACTGTCAGGTGGGCCGACACGACCCCACCACTGGCGGCCTGCATGCCGGGACCGAACCCGCACGGAGACAAGATCCCGCCCGCAGGCTCAAGCAGCCTCCCCGGACCGAATGGTGGTCAGAACGAGGACGGTTTCTATGACCTGGCTGCCTCTGATGCTGTCGATCCGAATCCCGATGTGTTCGTTGTCGACGAGGGCACGGGCTATGTCTTCGGCCCGTATGCCGCGGGTACGAAGATCAAGTGGACCCAAGCGCCGGGAGCTGAGCCGACCGAGCGGCCGATCGGGAGTGTGCGGGGCGAGGCTGATGCTGTTGCCTGGCACCTGACCGGCCAAGGGGACATGCTCGTCTACGCGACGGACGCTTCAGGGAACTCCTCGAGTCCGCTGGTCTGCCTGGTTCCACCGCTGCCGAAGTAGGGAACGGCAACGTGGCCTGATCCGGGAGATCGAGCAGGACTCGCTGGCCGGGGGAGACGCGAGTACATGTTCGGTCTCCCGGTGAGGGATTCGGTGCCGACGAGGACTCGCACCGGATCAGCCCATTGATCGATTCGTACGGATCAATCCGCGCCCACCAGCGGGTCCAAAACGCGTACATGCAGCACGCCCCAGCCAGGCCTCAGGTGGATCTGTAATGTTCCGGACCTGGGGTTGCCAAACCCTGATCTTGTTCGAGCTCTGGACAGCGGAGGCAGAGGTCACTCGCCACGGGACGTGTTCCTCGCCGTGCTTCGGTCGACAAAGAGGGCGAGAAGCTGCCCGACTTCCACATCGTTCTCCAACGGATGTCTGAGGTGGGCATCGGGACGCAGGTGGTACTGGTTCCGGCGCCCAACCTTCTCATGGTCGAGGTAGCCAGCGGACTCGAGCTCGGCAACGATCCTCTGAGCCGCCCGTTCGGTGATCCCGACCTGGTCTGCGACGTCGCGAAGTCGTATGCCCGGACTTCCGGCGATCAGAATCAAGACGCGAGCGTGGTTGGTGAGGAATGTCCATCCGCGTGGGACGCTATTGGCCATGTGCGAGGCCCTGCTCATCGGTTTGCGGTCGGTGGCCATGATAGGCACTACCACGCTGGGCATCTCGGCATCGGTTGCCGTGCACAACCTCGCCGCAGACAATCATGTTGCGCACACCTTCACCTTCCATCATTGGCATGAGAGCGCAGAGCGATAACCGCTACGGGTACCTGCGCGTGGTCGAGGATGTGGTTGACCCGGTGGCCGAAGAATGGGCGATCCGTGAGCGGTCGGCTTGAGGCGCCGATCACCAGGAGATCGAAGCCGCCTTCGTCGACGAAGTCGACGATCACTTCCTCGGCATTCGTGGCCGTCCGCACGTGGACTCCGACAGCAACGCCAAGCCGTTCCCCGAACGCAGCGGCTCCGGCGACGATCTCCTTGCCCGAACGGATCGCCTCCTTTTCTGTGGTCGAGCTGAACATCATTCCCTGTCCCTGCGGGCGGTTCACAACATGGAGAGCTGCAGCCTCGCCGTCGACGCTGCGAGCGATCGAGTACGCGAATTCCTCAGCTGCTCTGGACGATCGGCTGGCGACCACCGGAACGAGTATTCGGGTCGGAGTAAGCATGTCACGCGACGCATCCTCGGGGAGATGCACAACCACTGTCGGAACGTCGACCAGGGCAAGAACCCGGTCGACCATTGTGGAGTGCATCCCGGACCTGTCCTCGCCGCTGCCGGATGCTCCGATCAACATGAGGTCGTATCCCAGCCGTGCCTCGCGGGCGATCGCAGTGGCCGGATCCTGCGCTTGGACCCGGACGGTGTGGTGGCGCGTGCCGTTGAGCTCGGCCAACACGTCGCTTGCGTGTGTCGATGAGCCGACGCGGCGCCGGCGGAAGAGTGAACGTCGGGTCGGAACATCAACGGCGAGCACGGTGATCTCCGCTCCATCGAAGATGCGCGCAGCAAGGCGTGCCGCGTAGGCACTGTTCGCTCCACCGCGGGTGGGGAGCAGGATGCGTCGGCTACCAAGGATCTCGGAGCTTGCCTGTATGGCCTCGCGCTCGAGACGATGCGCTTCTTCTTCGGGGATCTTCCAGCCGCGTACGATCGATCGGAGTAGTTGGGGCGCACTGAGCGATGTGGCGATTGCGGCGACAACGAGCACCGTGTAGCCGGTGGTGCTGACGACGCCGAGATTGAGGGCAACGATGGCGACCACGATGCCCATTGCGCCAAGCGCTGTGAGCCCGGCACCCAGTGCGAGTGCTTCGCGTCCCACGATTGATGCCCGTCGCGCCCCGAGGAGCGTACCGATCATCTTTGCAAGCATGGCGAGTACGACGAGTCCGATCGCCCATGCGATTGCGGATCCCGACCTGAGCAACCCGATGTCGACCTGCAAACCGCTGAAGGCGAAGAAGATCGGAGCAAAGATGGCTGCTGTAATGGTTTCGAGCGTGCGGCGAACCTCGGGGAGTTGGTGTCGTGTCGTGGCAAGCAGGATGCCGACGATGAACGCTCCGAGGATGGCTTCGAGCTGTAGCGCCTGGGTCACGACACCCCCGGCGAAGGCTGCGAGGATGGCCACCGTCAGGGCCGCGGTGACGCTCGACCCACGGTCGAGGATATGGAGCATCACTCGGTCGAGGAACCAGCGTCCAAGGGTGATCAGCACAGCCATGAAAACCACCAGCCCTCCGAAGGACCGCGCCAGCAGTTCAGGCCTGAATCCATCGAGGGCGATCCCCGTCAGTGCAGCAAGGAGCAGCCACCCAACGGCATCCATCGTCATCCCTGCAGCGAGCGTGATCTGAGCGAAGTTGCGTCGCATCATTCCGAGATCCTGAAGGATCTTGGCGACCACAGGAAGTGCCGATACCGACAGAGCGAGGGCGAAGAACCCGGCGAAGACTGCCCGGTCGATTCCTTCGCCCACGAAGTCGTCCGGGACCAGCCACGCGGCCGAGCCCATGATCAGGAGCGGTACGAGGAATCCGCCCGCCGACACCCATCCCGCGGCCTTGCGGAATCGCATGATGATTCCCAGATCGGTTTCGTAACCGATCACCACGAGAAGGAGGATCACGCCGATCCATGCAAGGGCGAACACAACCGACCGTACGAGGTCATCTCCGAAGACCCATTCGAAAGCGCCCGGTGCGAGACGTCCGAAGATGGTCTGGCCGAGGATTACCCCTGCGAGGAGCTCACCGACGACAGGGGGCTGACCGGCACGCTTCATCAGCCCGCCGAGGATTCTGGCGAACCCCACGAGTATGAGCAGCTGGACGAGCAGGACAAGAACCTGGTGCTCGCTCAGGGGAGCAGCGGTTGCCGACGTTGAGAGCAGGATCTCGGATGTCATCATTGTTCGCACCCAAAGACGAAATCTGATTGACGAGTTCTAATTCCGGATAGTATTATCACGACAAAGATATCGTACTACAAGGCTCGCTTTCATGCGGGCTCTGGGCCGAACGATCGTGAGGCAGGCGGCGATGCTCGTTGAAGACCTGATGACCAGGCAACCTCCGGTGTGCCGCCGGTCCCAGTCGCTCGTAGCCGCAGTCCGCTTGATGTGCGAGCACGACCTTGCGGCCGTCCCCGTGCTCGATGCCGAATCGAAGCTCGTAGGTGTGCTGTCGGTGAATGATCTCGTGCGTTGGGAGGCTCGCAGGAGCAGGTCTCGTCGATGGGCCAAGACGCTGCAACGCCCTGTTCTCGTGGCGCAGGTCATGACCCACGAGACCATCGGTGTCTCTGTCGGTGAGTCGATCGCTGATGCTGCCCGGGTGATGCGGTACATCAACCGATCCGTGCTCCCGGTCCTCGACCCCAATGGGATGCTGGTTGGCATCGTGTCTGCAGCAGATGTCGCTTCGGCGTCGGTTCGTACGGATGAGTCGATCCGACTCGATGTCCAGAAGCGGTTGACGCAGCTTCGGAACCCGGCGATAGCTGCTCTGCCCAGCGTCCACGTCGAGAGTGGATCTGTGATTCTCACGGGCGTCTCTGGTTCCCGTCGAGACATGGAGGCTGTGCGCCGATCTGTTGCGACTGTGACCGGGGTCGTCGGCATCCATATCGAACCACATGCCGGAGTCCGCACGACTGCCGACTGAGAGTCGCTCAGGGACGCCCTCGATCTGCGAATCTGTACGTCACGGAATGTGAATCGTGAAGGTTGCTCCCTTGCCGGAACCCTCGGATGCTGCCGTGAGCGTGCCACTGTGAGCGTCCACGATGCTTCGAGCGATCGCAAGGCCGATACCAGTGCCGGATCGAGAAGTCGTCGTTCCCCGATAGAAGCGGTCGAAGACGTGTGGCAGATCGTCGGTTGGGATGCCATCCCCGTCGTCGGCCACGATGATGAGCAAGCCCGACCCGTCGGCCGATGTCTCGACGGTGACTGCGTCTCCTTCGGCGGTGTGTCCCAACGCATTGCCGAGCAGGTTCGTCAGAACCCGACCGAGCCGAATCGTGTCGACACTCGCTGTTCCGGTCTGCCCTGTAACGGTAAGCGTCACGCCTGCGGTCTCGAACTGGGGCCGTAGCCGGTCGGTGATATCTTCGACGAGGGCCGTCACATCGGTGTCATCCCGATCGAGATCAAGGGAGCCCTCCTGTGCGCGGGAGAGAAGCGAAAGATCGTCGACGAGCCTTCGCATGCGCCGGGTTTCCTCGGAGACGGACAGAAGCATCTCGTCCGCCGTGAAGATCCCATCAGCGGCTCCTTCGACGTATCCATCGATCGTCGTGAGAGGCGTCCTCAGCTCGTGGGCGACGTCAGTGATGAGTTGGGCTCGGTTGAGTTCGGTTGATTCGAGTGCGGACGCGAGGGCGTTGACATCGCGGGCGAGTTCGGCGAGTTCGGCGACCGACGGCTCGGAGACCCGCTCGTCGTAGTTGCCCGCAGCGAGGGAGTGTGCTGTTGCACGGATGTCCTCGACGGGCCGCGCGAGTAACCGGGTCACGATGGCAGCGACTATCGCAGCTGCGACAGCACCGACAACCACGGAGATGAGGATTGCGATATCCACCGAACTCTCGAAGGTCTTGATGACCTCGTGGCCCCAGCCCGGTGAACCCGGCCCTCCCGGCTGTCCGCCCGGAAATCCGGACCCGTCTGCGCCCTGGAGACGACGTCCGAACACTTCGGATGCCAGGAGGCGGAAGGTGATGACGAATGTGCTCGTGGCTGTCGCTATTGCTGCGAGATGCGAGATGAACAGTCGCGGCCCGAGGTGCCGCAGGATCTTCATGACTCGCCCTCGAATCGATAGCCGACACCGCGGACGGTGGCGATGAATCGAGGATCGCTGGGATCGTCGCCAAGCTTCTGGCGGATCTTCCGAATGTGAACGTCGACGACGCGTTCATCACCGAAGAAGTCCCATCCCCAAACCTTCTCGAGGAGCTGCCCGCGGCTGTAGACACGACCGGGTCCGTCGAGAAGTGCCGCGAGGAGGTCGAATTCGAGAGCCGTCAGGTCAACAGCCGTTTCGTCGACGGTGACGGTGCGAGTGGCATGGTCGAGGGAGAGACCGGAAACAGTGATACGTTCGGATGCCTCGACGCCCGTGGCGCGGTTGCGTCTGAGGACAGCCTTGACGCGTGCGACAAGTTCTCTGGCGCTGAACGGCTTGGTGACATAGTCATCAGCACCCACCGACAGTCCGATCAGCTTGTCGGTCTCTTCACTGCGAGCCGTGAGCATGATCACGTACACATCCGACGTGGTGCGAATCTGCCGGAGTGCCTCGATGCCGTCGAACCCGGGCAACATGACGTCGAGGATGACGACGTCGGGATCGAGTCGCTGCGTCTGGGAGACTGCAGAAGGTCCGTCGTTCGCTTCCGCGACCTCGAAGCCCTCCTGACGAAGGTACGAGGTGACGATCTTGCGGATCTTGGGTTCGTCGTCAACGACGAGAATGCGTGCCATGGTGGAATCGTAGATGGGGGAGGACGCGACCGGTGCGACCTCCCCCGATGGTGCGAATTCGGTTCAGCCGGTGCCTCCGTACGGTCCACTGCCCACCGGGCCGTCCTCGTGCGTGCACTCACCGGTACCGGAACCATCCGAGTTACCGTGCTGTCCGCCGCCGTTCTTGCCGTCCTGCCCGTGGCCTCCCTGGCCGTGGCCACCTTGACCGCCGCCGCGGTACTGCTGGCCCTTGACCGCGTCCCCGCTGTAATCCTGGGCACTGACCTGGGACTGCTCGTGGAGGCGCTGACGTGCCTGTGTCGGTTCGTAATCATCGGTCGGGGGTCCGGTCTCGGCGTGGACCTGTAGCCGTTGTCGCATCTGGACCTGGTCCTGGGGAACCGCTGCCGGATCCTGTGTCTGGGTCTGTTCCGTCTGCTCGTAGCGTTCCTGCACAAGGGCGGCTGCGGTTTCGTTGTGGCTTCTGGAGACGGCGAGCGCCATAGCGGGTAGCCCGATGATGAGGAGCGTCGCTCCAACTCCGAGGGCGAGCTTGCGAATCATGAGAAATCCTTTCATTCGTCAGTTGTAGGTAACCGCATGGCTATGAACGATGGGCGATCGCGTGTGTGAAGGTTCGATGAAGGCGTGAACCGGGCTCTCGGCTGAGGGAGGCGAAGATCAGCCGAATCAAGCTTCACAGAATCAACATGTGAACGACGCGTGGACTCCATGCTGTCGCGCTTGCCTGAGGGCCGTCATGATCGGCAATGGAACAACGAGATGAGCAACAGCGTCCTCGACGATGAGCAGTCGGGATTCGATCGGGCGCGCAAGCGTCTGGCACCTCCCGGTGTCCCGAGCAACGATCGCGCACGGTCCAGGCTTGTGCTTGACACGCTTGTTCTCCATCTCCATCCGGCGAGGATTCCCAAAAGGACGCTGAAATGGACGTACACGTGGGGTCTCGGCGGTCTGGCTGCGCTCCTTGTCACCCTGCTCGTGGCTACAGGTGTGCTCCTCCTCGTGAACTACACGCCGACGGCCCCCGATGCCTATCTGTCCATCCTGAACCTTCGTTCGAACATCTGGTTCGGTGAACTGCTGCGCAACATCCACCACTGGTCCGCGAATCTGCTCATCGTTGTTGCCGTCCTCCATCTGCTGCGGGTCTTCTTCACCGGTGCCTACCGGCCTCCGCGGGAGGTCAACTGGATCTTCGGCGTTGTGATGCTCCTGCTCATCCTCGGCGCCAACTTCACCGGTTACCTGTTGCCGTGGGACCAACTTGCCTATTGGGCGATCACGGTCGGAACAAGCCTCATCACATACATACCGCTTGTGGGCGGGAGTATCGAGTCGCTTCTTCTCGGCGGCCCGGAGGTATCGGGCACGACACTCCTCCATTTCTACGCGCTGCATATCTCGTTCATCCCGCTGTCCATCTTCCTGCTGATGGCACTGCACTTCTGGCGGGTCCGCAAGGACGGAGGCTTGACGATCCCTCGCGCAGTCGATGAGGAGATGGACGAACGGCCAACACGCGTCACCACGATTCCTCACCTTGTCCGGCGTGAGACTGTGTGGGCACTCGCATGGATCGCCATCGTCGTCACCTTCTCGGTATTTGTCCCAGCACCACTCGAAGGCATTGCTGACCCTGCGGTGAGCCCGAATCCGGCGAAGGCACCGTGGTACTTCATGGGCATCCAGGAGCTGCTCGTCCATTTCCATCCGTTCGTGGCAGCGATCGTCATCCCGGGCCTCGCCCTTGCCGGGTTCTTCTCGCTGCCGTTCCTCGACCACGACGCGCTACACGAAGGAATCTGGTTCCGATCACGGCGGGGGCGGTCTCTTGGGGCGATCGCAGCCGGACTGTCCCTCGTCCTCACCTCCGCCTGGATCGTTATCGACGATCGGTACCTCGACTGGTCGGTGTGGCTCGACACGTGGCCGACCGTGCTGTCCAACGGATTCCTCCCGCTCGCCACCGTTGTCGTGGTTCTGGCGCTCCTCGACCTCTGGATCGAGAAAGGGCTCGGTGGCACCCTCGAGGAGCGGGTGCTGTTCCTCTTCACCTTCCTTGCCGTCTCCCTCGTCGTCCTCACCGTGGTCGGCGTCTTCTTCCGAGGTCCCGGCATGGAACTGTTCTGGCCCTGGTCGATGCCCTCTCCACACTGAGAACTACATGAACGAACAACAAATCGAGATCGAACGAGAAGGTGCCCGCAGGATCGACCGCCGGTCATTCCTCAAGTACAGCGGCATCGCCGTTGGGGCGCTCGCCGTTGCGGAGATCGGCACGATCGGCTTCCGCTACGCGCAACCGAGAGTCGCCGAAGGGGATTTCGGGGGCGTCATCGCTGTGGGTGCCGTCGACGACTTCCCGACGGGATCGATCACGCACATTCCGAACGGTCGCTTCTACATCGCTCGTCTTGACGACGGTGGGTTCCTGGCTCTGCACCAGCGGTGCACGCACCTTGGATGCACCGTGCCGTGGGATCAGGCGGCCGGGCAGTTCATCTGTCCCTGCCACAACTCCCAATTCGACGACACCGGTGACGTCTTGAACCCGCCCGCCCCCCGACCGCTCGACCTGTTCTCCGTCTCGATCGAGGGCGACATCGTGTCCGTGGACACCGGAACCACGATCTCGCGGGATGACTTCGATCCGTCTCAGGCGGTGTACGCATGACCAGAACAAGGAGCATCGAGATAGGCGTCGGGTTGGTCGCAGGAGTCGCCCTCACCATCGCCCTCGGCATCGCGATTGTGGACGAACCGGACCGGGTCGTTACCGCCGCCGACCAGATCCTCGATGAGCAGATCGACGACGCCATGAACTTGTACGCACAACAGTGCTCGGTTTGCCACGGCCTCAGTGGTGAAGGCATCGGATCGAATCCGCCGCTCAACGACGAAGCACTCCGCGCTGCCGACGAGGACATGCTGAGCAAGATCATCGCTCGGGGACAGCCTGGTACGGCGATGCCGGCTTGGTCGATTGACGATGGCGGGCCGTTCAGCGACTACCAGGTGTCGGAGCTTGTCTCACTCATCAACTACGGGAACTGGGATGAGGTCGGTGATCGGGTTGTGAACCTTGGTCTTGCCCCACTTGTCCCGTTCTCCGCCGAGCCGGACGCCGCCATCTACGAGTCGATGGGCGAGCTTGACGGCGGCGCATCGCTCCAACACGCTGTCGACATCTACGCCGCGGAATGCGTGGCGTGTCACGGTGCGGATGGACTCGGAACGGGGCTTGCACCAGCGCTGAACGATCCGGATGTACGAGAGCAGACACCGGATGAGATAACACGCACGATCGAACTGGGGATACCCGGCACGTTGATGGCTCCGTGGGGTGGACGCCTCGACGACGAGACGATCGACGATCTCGCACAACTCATCGCTCGCTGGGAGGAGGTTCCTTCCGGTGCCGTCCCTGCACCTGACGTTCCGATCGCCACGACCGAGGAGTCACTTGCCCTTGGAGAAACCCTGTACGCCGACAACTGTTCGACGTGCCACGGTGTCGAAGGGCAGGGCACCATGCGTATCCCAGCGCTCAATGTCGAAGGCTTCCTCGGAGAAGCATCTGATGCTGCGATCGAACAGATTGTGACGCTTGGAGTACCCGGCACACCCATGCCAGCGTGGGGTGATCGCATGACGGAAGCCGAGATTCAATCGGTCGTCGGGTTCATCCGTTCATGGGAGGACACGGCACCAGCTGTTGCCACGCCCTCGCCTCCGTCGGGACGGGGAGGTCCACCGTGGGCGCGAACGAATGAGACTCTGTTGACGTCGGAGGGGTCGGCAGCGGATTGGCGCGGCCCCGCCTTCATCATGGGAGTCCTCGCTGTCTCGATCACGTTGATCGCTGCTGGTTTTCGGTCGCTTCGACGTCGCTCTCGCGTCGAGACCGAAACCACCGAGTCCTGACGCCAGCCCCCTTCAGAGTCACTCAGATATTCCGTATCGTCCGGAGATGCAGCGCCCCGTCAGGCTGGGACGCTGCATCAAACCGGCGTTGCTCAGGTGAGGTTGCTGATGAGCAGATCTACGAGCGACCGGATCAGCAGTTGATCGTCGCAATCGACGATCCAGTCGTTGGCATCGGGTGCCGCACCACACCCATCGAGACGCATCCTCAGGTTCTCGAGCATGTGTATGGCTTGGGCGTGATTACCTCTCGCGACGGCGCGTTGGGCCGCTACAAGACGAGCAATCGTCGCCGTTCGATTCCCGGGTCCGGTGAACGAATCGTCACTCAGACCATTGATGGCGTTCTCGATGAACTCTGTGTCCTGTCCATCAGGGATGCCGTCGTCGTCAGTATCCGAATCGAGCGGATCGGTACCGAATTCCACTTCGAGTCCGTCGTCGAGTCCGTCATTGTCGGTGTCGGGGTCGAGTGGGTCGGTTCCGTGGATGTTGACTTCGTCGCCGTCGCTTAGTCCGTCGTCGTCGGTGTCGGGGTCGAGTGGGTCGGTTCCGTGGATGTTGACTTCGTCGCCGTCGCTTAGTCCGTCGTCGTCGGTGTCGGGGTCGAGTGGGTCGGTTCCGTGGATGTTGACTTCGTCGCCGTCACTTAACCCGTCGTCGTCGGAGTCGTCGTCATCGGGATCGAGTCCCAAGGCGATCTCCTCTCCGTCGAGGAGTCCATCGTCATCAGCATCGAGGTCGATAGTGAATCCGACACCGTCGAGTGTTGGCGCTGGGGGAAACTCGGCGATCGGCGGATCTGTCAGCGGCACAGGGATGTTGCCTGCGGCAACCTGGGCTGCGAACCCGGGATCGATGCCGATGGCAGCCTCAACAGCGTCGCCGATCATCACGTCGATTCCTTCATCGACGAACATCTGTCCGAGGCTCCCCGAGATCAACGTGATGTTGTCCGGATCGGGAAGGATGCTGAAGACGCCCTCGAAATCGAGGTTGAGGTCCAGCGTTGCCGCCGTGCTGAGCCAGTGGTAGATCGGCTGGAGATCGATGCCGACATCGTCGCCGGGAGTTGCGGGAATCTGGAGAGTTACGGTCTGGACCGACCCGGCAGAGCTCCACTCCAACACGTCTGCGATACCCGGAAGCTCGCCGCCGACAAGCGTCGCGTTGCCGACCGTTGCAACCGTGGCTGCTCCGCCGAGACCGGGGAAGCCTCCAGGGGCCACCGGTCCAAGCGTGATATCACCGACAACCTGCGCGCTGATGACATCGAGTCCGGCGAAGCTCAGAGTCGCGGTGTCGCCGGAGGCAGGGAGAACAACAGCGGCGTCGCCACCCATCGGCGCGGTGAAGTGACCGGTGGTTCCCACGAGATTGAAGGATTCGAGCTCCTCATCGATCGAATCCAGGGACACGAGGAACGGGCACAGTGGGAGCAGCGGTGAGAATGGCAGGCATGCAGCGACGAATGTGCCTGCGTCGACATCGAAATCCGCAACCAGATCGGCGGTCACATCGAGATCGAGTTCGACACTGGCGTCGTTTGTTGGTTGGAACGTCACGTCGACCGGTACGGTTCCGCCCGGAACGAGGTCCTCGCGATCGTAACTGATCGTGATATCGGCTCCCAGGTCGACCCGGATCTCGCCGACAGCGTCAACCGAGAACTCCCAATTGATGCCAAGCATGTCGTCGGCCTCGACCTCGCTGATGGCCACTTCAGTGCTGAAGCCGAGTTCGACGTGGACGGTTTCCGAAGCGGGTGTGGCTGCCGCCGCAGGGGAAACCAGTAGGAGAGTGAGTGCGAACGCTGCTGCAGTGGCAGCGACGCGTCGTTTCGTGGACGACATTGTTGGGTCCCTTCTCTTGTGAGTGGGTGCCCACCGTGTCCTGGTCCAAGCCAAAACCAACGCTACACGCGACTCGACAACCGTCAAGGGGCATTCATTTCGTGGTTCCATTGCTGTGGTCAGTGTTTGTTACACCGAATGGAGCGTGATGTCACCGCATGCCCGCGTTGATGAGCAACGCAGGTACGAGATGCCTCGGACATCGGTCGCGTCACTGAGTCGATTCTCGATCGCAACAGCTGCAGGGGCCCGTGACCGCGCGTCGACGTCTCACGACAACGCCATGACGGGAGAACGCGAGAAACCTCGTATCAGGCTGGCATCTCGACCGGGGAGGAGACGGGCGAATCCTGTCCGACTCGTCTCCTGAATTCGCCCGGCGGTACTCCGAATGCAGTGGAGAACGATTGGGAAAAATGGCTCCGGCTTGAGAAACCGGTCGCTGCCGCGACGGCGCTGATGGACCTCTGCGTCGTGCGGAGCATCTCTGCTGACTGCCGCAACCGGACCTGCCGGACAAATGCCATAGGTGTGTCGTTGAAGCACTTCCTGAATCGGTCCGAGAATGCCGAGCGGCTCATCATTGCCGCCGACGCCATCGACTGAACCGTGTGCGGGTAAGCGGGATCGTCGAGGACCTCAGCGATCGCCGCGCTCATGCGTGCATCCTGAAGACCATCGAGGAACGTGAGCCTGCTGTCGTTGGTCTCCTTGAGTCGTCGGAGGAGTAGCACCAAGCATTGGCGCATGAGGGCTTCGATCATGCCGAGGCTGCCCTCGGTGTGCTCCCCGGATTCGGAGAGGATCATCTCGAAGAGGAGACGCATGGTCTTCGAGTCGGAGAAGTCCTCGAGGATTGGATCGTCGATGCCGTCAAAGAGGCTGAGGCCTTCACCGTACGCGGCCTGGATACGACCGCAGGCAACCACGAAATCAGCGTTGCCGGGAGGGTCGCCGATCAGGCGCTCGCCACCCGGAATGCTGAGACCTTCTGCTGGTGTGTCATCGCCTCCCGAACCCTCCAGAATGTGCCTCCGCTTCACAAGGGCGAGCGTGTATTTGGAGATCTCAGGGCCGCGAGCCCTTCCCATGCTGACGTGCCCCGATCCTGCGAGCACGAAATGGATCGTTACCCAGCCGAGTTCACCGATTGTGAGCCGGGACCCGCTTGCGATCTCGCACATGGCGAAAGGACCGACTGAGACGTGCAGGTCCTTCATGAGACGATCCAGGAGCATCAGACCATGCTACCGAAGCCGATTGGAGCGTGTCTGGACGATTTCGCACATCTGAAGTACCAAATCGGACCCGACATCCGAGAACCTGTTCCGATGCAATGGCCCACACGGGTCAGAAGGGAACGGAACAATGGGCAACAACGCAACAGCCCTCGTCATAACGGATCCACAGAACGACTTCCTCAGTCCGGAGGGCGTCACGTGGGGCCTCGTCGGAAAGAACGTCGAGGAGAAC
>JBDLJV010000002.1:0-36280 GCA_039714175.1 Actinomycetota bacterium | reverse complement strand
TCAACCGGACCGCCGAGGCGATCGATCCAAGCCATGCGACCGGAAACCGAGCCGAGGGAGTCCTGAAGGCTGTCCAACTTCTCGAAGAGGATCCTGTTCACTCGCAGAAAGTCACTGCGGATCCCATCTAGACCTCGATCTGCCACGTCAGCTGCGGCAACGCCGAGGTCCAGGTTGATGTGTGCGTTCATCCCGGCCAGCAAGTGCTGCGTGATCATGCGGCTTCGCCCGTCCGTCGCGGCATCAAAGGCAACCCGCCAGGACTCGGGCACGGGTCCGTCGTCTCTCCAACTTCGATACGCATCGATGTACCGATCCGCGAACACGACAGCAAGCTGCTCGATCTCCTGGGAGTCATCGAAGAAGCCAGCGTGCACAGCGCGATCGATACTCGCTGTTACCGAGCGATACATCGCAGGGAAGATGCCAAGGGGGCTGTTCTGTCGCCTCGTCTCCTCGACGATGCGGTCGATATCACCGATGGATGCATCGAGTTTGCGTCTCGGAGCGGCGGGAACGCTGCTTTCCACTTCTCAGTCCTTCCGTGCCATGTCCGGCTCAGGGTGCGATCGCACGCACCTCGCTTTGTGCAACGAGGCCCCCCGATTCGTCGAACGCCAGAACAAACCAGGTCATGCCCTCCAGGATCTGGGGTCCCGGCGGGTTCTCGAGTGTTGTCTCGACGCCACCCATGAAGACAGAGGTCTCCACCGTCGACCACGACCAGTACAGATCACCGAGCGAGTCGAACATGACGACGTCGTATCTCACCCCATCGTTCACCGAACCCCACGCTAGCTCCTGCATAGAGCCTCCACCGCTTGTGGGATTGTCGAGAACGATGACGTCGAGATCAAGCGTAGGTATGGCTGGTGGTCCCACGAGCTCTGCATCTGGGATAGACGTCATCGAGCTCGAAGATGCTTCGAGCTGTTCACTGGTGGAGGTTGTCCCTTTCAATCCCGTTGAGGCGACAACTGCCTCGACGTCGTCCAGCCCGGATGGTTCCGTCGGAGCACACGCTCCCAGAAGCAACAGACCCAGGATGCATGCGGTACGCACCATCATCACTTGATCGCCGCATCAATGACCTGATCGCCGGTGAAGACTTCACCGTCGATCTCGAATTCTTGGCCAAGCCTGTCTCCCGCTGCCGCCGCCTCGATGACCTCGGTCCCGCTCTCGGGATCGACACACGGACTGCAGCCGTCGCCGTAGGCAGACGCGCTGCTGCCGACGATCCGTTGGGTCTGCTTCTGTATCTCCGAACCAACCATCGCTTGGGCCCCGGAGTTCCCAAGTGCTCCCAACGCCGTCACCATGGCGAAGAGGCTCGACCCGCTCATTTCGTGGCTTTGCAGGGTCACGACCATGCCAAGCATCAGGCCATATGTGAACGAGCTGATGTAGGTGGAGGGATCCGGCGTTGGACCGTCTTCACACATGTCGGCTTCAGCGAGGGCTACAGCAATCTCGCGTGCCCGAACGAGCAACGCAAAGGTTGCCGCCAGGTCGAACACGCCAGTTGCCACCATCTCATCCGCCCACGCCTGGGTATCGGCATTGAGTTGATCAATCCTCTCGATCAGGGCGGGTTCGGGGTCATCGCCGACGAACGACGCCCTGAAAAGCCCGTTGAGATCACCGAGGAACCACCCCTCGTTGCCCGCGAGCATCTCGAGAGGATCGATCCAGTCACCTACCAACTCGTAGCAGTCGGCATGGAGAATCCGAACATCGGATTGGAACGGATTCTGGACGGGTCCCACGTCGATCGAACCGAACTCGGTCTCAGCGGTTCCGCGTGAGCCAACGCCACCTGTCATCACGAGACTGCTGGACGGGGCCTGCTCGTCGGTTTGGCCCCGATCCGAGAACATGCCGAGGCCTGTATGAGTCTGACGAAAGAGAACGGGAACGTCTCCGTCCACGTATACCAGCGCTTCGCCGTCGATGTTCCACCACCCCCCGACTGTTCCCAGGTCATCTACATCGAGCGCGAACAGGGCCCTGATCCCCCCAAGCCAATGCACCTCCGGATAGAAGAGCGATCCATATGCGATCGCCTCGCCTCGCCACTCTCCCGAACGAATCACCAGCGGCTCGACTGGCTGTGACTCTGTCTGAGAACGTACCGGAGCGGGAGCGATCACGATCAGGACTGTGAGTAGCGTGACAACGCTGAACCACCGTGGGAATCGAGACGCGACACCGATCGGTCCGTTCACGAGGCAGGCCTCACCCGTTGGCCTCGGTGAGAAGTTCCCGCACCCTCAGCGCGTAGGCGATCAATGTGTCACGAGGCGACGCCATTTCTTCCACCCGGGCTCCAACATCGACGATGAGGCCTCCAACCAGAAAGATGAGATGCGGCTGATCTGAGGCGTCGATGTAGACCGCTTCGTTGCCGAGCGCCGGTTCCGGCGACGCGGGATCCTCGTATCCGCGAGCCTTGAATTCGACCGATGGCATGGCCTTGAACCCCAACTCCACCCTGGCGAAGTCGTATCCGTTCAACGCCTGGATGTTGCACTCGCGGGTGAACGTCTCGACTGCTCGCTCCGGATCGATCTCAAAACCGAGAATCGCTGCCAACTCGCCCTTGTGCTCCTCGATTACCGGACAGAGCACGAACGAATCCCAATCGAAGGCTTCACCAGCGGTGGACTCGCTCACGACATCTCCATCGTCTGACGCAACAGCGTCGTCGATCGTCGTATCGGTGTCGTCTGTATCACTACCCGTGGTGACACTCGTCTCAGAGTTGTTTTGCGCTCCAGTGTCCACGTCGGCCGCTGAGTCGTCGACTCCTCCACAAGCAGTCACAACCATTGCCCCTACGAGAGCCAACACGACACCTCTGCGGTAGATGAGTCGCTGAATCCGTTCGAATGTCGGAGCCATGATCATGGACATCCGATCTCCATGATCACCGTCTCGTTCTCTCCGGCCGATGACATTGTTCCTGTCCAAGAGACGACCTCGCTGCCGCCGACATCGACAACCTGCGGCGCCGACGGCGAGCCATTGTCAACCCAATCAGTCGCGTTGACCTGCATCCGGATGAGCGTGGTGTCTCCGGTGTGAGTGATCGTTATCCGGTCTGTGGCGTTTGTAAACGTCACAGAGATGAAGTCACCGGTGAGACATCCAACATCGCCGTCCAGATTGAAGACTTCCGGTCCTATCTGGACGGTCGCCGTGGTCTGATCGACTCCGGGCACGTCGTTGTCTGTGGACCCAGGTGACTGGCTCGTCGTGCTGACCGACTCGCCGGCGGTTACATCCCCGTCTTCGCCACTCGACTCGCCCCCTCCATTTCCGCTACACGCCGATACTGCCACGACTGCCAACACGATCAAGCTCATTCGAATCGTTCTCATCCGCTCTCCTCGAAAGACGACCCACATTCGTCATGGGACATGCGGACCATTGCATGAACCGCTTAACGCGCTCTGAACGTTGCTACGCCACTCGGGGTGCATTAAGCGGCTGTTCAGCCCCCTGTGACAGAATCGTCCAGTTGACTTCGATGATTGGGAGGACAGCGTGCGAAACACGAGCGCATTCATTCAGGAACGCGGACTCGCGATGGTCGTTGTGGCACTCGCATTGGTCGGATCAGCCTGTGGAACGGCTAAAGAACGGATCGAGGTCGAACCATCCTCAGGGTCCTCAGACACCAGGCCAATTGAGCAATCCACATCAACAGAAGCCGGCTCCAACCCTGCAATCAGCCAAACGGCGGGCGGGTCGTTCCTCGAGCAGCCTGCCAACCCGCTCCCTGTCGCGTTCGAATCCGAAGCATCGGCGTCCGTCTCAAGCGAGATCAACGAAGCAGGTGGAACCCTGACCACAACCGACAGTGCGGGCGTGACCTACACACTGGCCATACCCGCGGGTGCGCTGACATCCCCAGAGATGATCACCATGACACCCGTGCTGCTCACGGAATCCCCCTTCCCCGGCGCTCGCGCACATGCCGTCTCCCTCGAACCCGACGGCTTGATCCTCCTCGAGTCCGCCGACCTCACGATCGAGGGAGCAGACCTTGCTCCAGCAACGTCACTGCTGTTCACGTCGAACCACGACGGCTCCGACCTGGCTCCGAAGCCAGGCGTCATCGATGGTGCGGCGGTCGTACCGGTGGCCCATTTCTCCCTATCGGGGAGCGTCGTAGCCCGAGAGACCGAGATAGCCAAGATCCGGGCAACATACCGACCGAGTTCTCGCGAAGGCAGGTACACACAGGAGTACGAAACCATATTCAACCGAGTCGAGGATCCGGCAGCAGCCGAAGCAGCCTTGGCTCAGATCATGGTGGAGTGGTTCTCGTCGATCGAACATGACGCCGGTCAGATCGCTGACGAAGCAGCCATGTACGATCTACTCGGGGAGTTCATGTCAGCCCACGGGATTCTTGGCTCGCTCTTCAAGCACTACGGCCTTGGCACCGAAAGCCCCCTGATTCTTGCCGAGATAGCCATGCAGGGAGCCGCTGCCGCCCTCCAGGATGCAGCATTCCGACTGTTCGATCAGGAGAACCTCCGCTGCATCCAGGATCAAGACCCAGAAGCGATGTTCTCGATGCTGCGTTGGGCGCTCCTGTACGACTGGCTGGCGCAGAATATCACTGGTGACGGCTCGAGCCTCGAGTACATGAACACAGCGCTTCGGGCGTGCACTCAATTTCGCGTCGACTTCGAGAGTGCAATATCCGCAGAATGGGCCGCACAGATGAATGCAGAGGTACCACTCCAGGTTCCCGAGGGGAAGGCGGCGATCTTCCTACTCAAGGGAATCTTCGAGATCCCTGCCGTTGAGGGAACCCTTACCGGCGCTGGATCCCTCGGCAGCCTCACTTGCGGTTCGGTTTCACCTATCGATGTAGCCATGCTGCTCACCTACAACGCCAACTTCGGGAATCTCGCCAACACCACAGTCAATCGGGTCGGTGTGTCAATCCGGTTCACCGAGGACCCCAACTGGTTCTGCGACGAACACGCGCTTAAGCAAGCACCGTGGCTCCCATGGTTCGCTGAGGGATTCGCCGCTTACAGAACCGAAGCGGGCTTCTACCTATTCAAACTCGAGAAGACCTCCGGAGGGGAGATCTACGCTGAACTCACGGATGCCAGGAAGGTCAAGGCCAGTGAGGTAACAATCCCCGTCACGCTTGATGTCGAGTTACACCACACGCCCCAGATTCCGTGAATCACGACACGCGTTGCCCGCGCACAGCGGCGCTGGGCTCTTGCTCCTATTCCCGTGCGCAAAATTGGGCCAGAGGTAACGTGTGCATGAGGAACGGAACTCCTCAGCAGTAGACAGCCACGGGGGAGGTCATGAGGGATCATCCGTTGATCGCGGCGCTGCTGTCCGCTCTGATTCCGGGGGCGGGCCAGCTATACGCGCGGAAACCGCTACGAGCGCTTGCCTTCTTCCTCCCGACGCTCGCACTCGTCATCGCAAGCATCGCCTTTGCTGCACAGGGATCAGTCGAGATGGCGGCCCTTCTCGTCCGGCCTTCCTTCCTCTCCGGTCTCCTCGTGGTGAACCTCCTGATACTCACCTGGCGGGTTGGTGCCGTCGTCGATGCGTACGCAGTGACCGAGTCGACATCCGATCGAGCGTGGATGCCCGTCACGGTCAGCCTTCTCCTCATCGCGGTCGCTGTTCCCCATGTCATCGGGTGGTCGTATGGGGTAAAGGCCAAAGGTGCCCTCGAATCCGTCTTCGTGGCTGCGCCTGCTGGCGGTGCCGTCGCACCTCTGAATACTCCGCCCGTGAAGATGGTCGACACGTTGCCCGACCCGACGATCTATCGGGATCCGGTTACCCCTGATCTGGAAACCGGTCGCAATCTTGTGTTCCTACCGGGATTCGGGGATCCCGACGCCATCGCCTCCCTCGGAGACATCCTTGCTCCTTCGACGCCATTTGCACCCTTCGTACCCTTCGAGGAACGAGTCAATCCTGAGCGCTTGACGATTCTGCTCGTCGGAGGGGATGCCGGGCCGGGTCGAGAGGGTCTGCGGACCGACACGATGATCGTCGCAACCTTCGAACTCGCAACGGGAAGAGCAGCCCTGTTCGGCCTGCCACGGAACTTCAAACTCGTTCCACTACCAAAGCACCTCAGGAACGCCTTCGTCGATCTTGAGGAGAGGGTGATCGAGAAGGATCTCACCGACCTTGACGAGGACGGGTATCCGGACGCCTGGATCGACACCGATGGGGACGGCATCCCCGAAGAGCCCGAGTTCGAGTCGTGTGAGTGCTTCCCGACGATGCTCAACAAGGTGCACCAGTACACGCAGGACTGGACAAGAGCGTATGCAGGGTCACCCGAACCGGGCCTTGCGGCCCTGAGAGATGTGATCTCCCACCTCGTCGACCTTCCCATCGACTACTACCTGATGGTCAAGATGGAGGGCTTCGTCAAGGCCATCGACGCTCTCGGCGGTGTCGATGTGCTCGTCAAGGAGCCCTACCACGTGACCGTGTCATCTCCGGAGGAGGGAGTCCCGAAGGCTTCAATCAACGTCGAACCGGGGATGAACCACCTCGACGGACTTGAGGCCCTTGCGTATGTGCGATGGCGCAGAGGCTCTTCCGATTACAACCGCATGGGTAGGCAGCGGTGCCTCGTGCGAGCCGCAGTGACGCAAACCGATACCTTGAAACTCGTAGGAGCGTTGCCCGACCTCCTTGATCTCATCGAGGAATCAGTCATCACAGACATTCCGCTGGCCATGCTTCCGGATCTCGTGCGTATCGCCGGAACCGTCGACCTCGACAACGTGGCCACCGTCGGACTCGTCCCTCCGACGTACAGCGCTGGTCGGACACCGCTGAAGTACCCCATCCCGGACACCGAGCGGATCCGATGGAAGGTCCGCGACGTTCTCGAGAACGGGGTAGCAGCCCAATCCCGCTCAGGCGACAGCGAGTGCGGATAGGCAGAAGTCAGCTCGTGTCGACGTCCGAATCCCGACATCCGATGTCCGACGCGCTATCTCCTCTGACAACCTGCTGATGCAGTCGTCGGTTGTCGGATATCGGCAATCGGATGTCGTCATATATCGATTCGATATAGGCATATGTATCGAAACGATATAGACTGACATCCATGCTCGACTTCGCCATTCTTGGATTGCTGATGGAACGTCCCCGCCACGGGTACGAACTCCGCCGCGCCCTTGGAGAACTCGGGTTCTGGAAGGTGTCCTTCGGATCCCTCTATCCCGCCCTTCGACGTCTCGAAAAGCGCGGAGCCATCGAGGCCTCCAAGGCGTCGGGTCGACGGAAGGCCTACGAGATCACCGAAGCAGGCAGGGGCGTGTTCGACTCCCTCCTCCAGGCCGATCCGGAGGCAACCGAAACCGACCGCGGTTTCCAGGTGCGACTCGCCTTCCTCGGCCATCTCCCATCGGAACGTCGCATCCAGGTGATGGATCACAGGCGCAGGGAGCTTTCAGTACAACTCAAGACAGCGCGGGACATCCTCATCGAGGCCCGTTCCGCAGCAAAGAACGAGGACCGCTACCGGATCGCTCTCATGGAGCACTCGATGCAGTCCACCGAGGCTGACATTGCCTGGCTCGACGGACTCGTCGCTGCCGAGCGCAGCGTCGCCTGAGAACAGTAGGAAACACAGGAGGACTCAATGTCCAAGGTGAAAGTAGCCATCGCAGGGCTCGGAAACTGCGCGAACTCCCTCATCCAGGGTGTTGAGTATTACAAGGATGCCGATGCGGATCTCAAGATCCCCGGTCTCATGCACGTCCAACTCGGCGACTACCACATCGGTGATGTGGAGTTCGTTGCAGCGTTCGATGTCGATGCATCCAAGGTCGGCCAGGACGTCGCCAAGGCAATGTGGGGCGGCGAGAACAACACGATCCAGTTCGCCGAGGTAGGCGATCTCGGTATCGAGGTCCTGCGCGGTCCGACGTTCGATGGTCTCGGCAAGTACTACTGCGGCATGATCGAGGAGTCAGACGAGCAGCCGGTCGATGTCGTCCAGGCACTCAAGGACTCGGATGCTGATGTCCTCGTCTCGTACCTACCCGTCGGTTCTCAGGAAGCCACCGAGTTCTATGCGAACGCAGCTCTCGAGGCGGGCGTCGGATTCGTGAACGCCATCCCCGTCTTCATCGCTTCGGATCCCGAGTGGGCCCAGAAGTTCGTGGATGCCGGTCTCCCGATCATTGGTGACGACATCAAGTCACAGGTTGGCGCAACGATCGTTCACCGCCAGCTCGCCCGCCTCTTCGAGGATCGTGGTGTCAAGATCGACAACACCTACCAGCTGAACTTCGGCGGCAACATGGACTTCATGAACATGTTGGAGCGTGAGCGCCTGATCTCCAAGAAGATCTCCAAGACACAGTCGGTTACGAGCCAGATCGAGCGGAAGATCAACTCCGAGTCCGTGCACATCGGACCATCGGACCATGTTCCATGGCTCACGGACCGCAAGTGGGCGTACATCCGTCTGGAGGGCACCTCCTTCGGCGACGTTCCGCTCAACGCAGAGCTCAAGCTCGAGGTATGGGACTCCCCGAACAGCGCCGGCGTGATCATCGACGCAGTTCGCTGCGCCAAGATCGCAACCGATCGTGGCCTCGCAGGCCCGCTGCTGGCACCGTCCTCGTACTTCATGAAGTCACCGTCGGTGCAGTACCACGACTCCGTGGCGCACGACAACGTCGAGGACTTCATCACCGGTCAGGACAACACGGTCGAGGATCTCGCTCGCTTCCTCCTGGGCGAGTAGACAACCGGAACCACAAGCAGAGAGGGGCGGGTCGTGTAACCCGCTCCTCTCCCGCGTTTCCTGAGATTCCGATACACTTGCCCCACCACTGAGAAGGAACGCATGACAAGAGTCAACTGAGGAACCCACCACCTCCGGGCCGAATCGCGCCCGCCCGAGCTGTGCTACTTAGCAAGGGAGTTGCCATGTCTGCTATTCATTTCAATCACGTTTCCTTCTCATATTCCACTGCCGTCCCGATCATCGAGGACGCCACATTCGACCTCGGTCCCGGTTGGTCCGGCCTTGTCGGTGCCAATGGTGCAGGCAAGTCAACACTGTTGCACCTGATCATGGGAGACCACCCGCCGGACGCGGGCTCGGTATCGGTGGTACCCGCAGGACTACCGCCCGTGCTCTGTGAGCAGCGGGTCGATGTACGCACCGAGAGCATCGATTCCTTTGCCCGGAGTTGGGACCGCACCGCGGTGCGCATGCGCTCTGCGCTACGGCTCGATCCCGACCACCTCGACCGATGGGAGACCATGTCTCCGGGTGAGCGGAAACGGTGGCAGATCGGTGCTGCACTGGCCAGCGAACCAGAGGTGTTGCTGCTCGACGAACCCACGAACCATCTCGATGCTGAGGCCAGAGACCTCCTGATGCAAGCGCTCGAGGCCTACCGGGGGTGCGGTGTCGTCGTGTCCCACGACCGGAGTCTTCTCAACACTCTGACAACCAGAACCCTGCGATTACGCCAAGGCAGGCTTGAGTTGTGGAATGGCCGGTATGACACGGCGCTGGAGGAGTGGACCGCTCGTGCCGCTGAGCATGCGACCAAGTACGAGAAGATGAAAGCCGACCAGAAGAAGCTCGCCCGCCGGATCGATGAACAGCGGCGGAAGTCCGTCCAGAAGGATGCTGAGCGCATCAGGGAACGGCGTGCAGCAGGCAAACACGATCTGGATACCCGCGGGACAGCGGCGAGCTACAGACATGAACGCGGGCAGAAGACCGGCGCCCAGACCGTTGCCTCGATGACCAACTCGCTCGAACGGGTCACGTCCAATATCGACAGGACGCAATTGGAGAAGGGTCTTGGTGGTGACATCGGTTTCGAGTTCGCCCCAGCGAACAAGGAGTTCCTTGTCAGGTACGCAGGAACAGTCTCGGCAGCTGATCGAGCACTCTTCGACGTGGACCTCGCAGTCAGGCGCGGTGACCGTATCAGAATCGCTGGCGCGAACGGAGCCGGCAAGACGTCTCTACTCGAGACACTTATCGGAGAGAGCGCCATCCCTAGCGACAAGATCCTCTATCTCACCCAGGAGACCGCTGCAAAGAATGCGCTCCTGTTCCTCAATGAGGTGCGGACGCTCCCCGATGCCGACAAGGGCAGAGTGATGTCCCTTGTCGCTCTCCTCGGAGCCGACCCCGGAGCGCTTCTTGCATCGGACCAACCGTCGCCGGGCGAAGCCAGGAAGGTTGCCCTCGCTCTGGGACTCGGGACACCGAAGTGGCTCCTTGCCCTTGACGAACCAACGAATCACCTCGACCTGCCGTCGATTGAGCGGCTCGAAGAGGCCTTGACGTCATACCGGGGAGCGATGTTGCTGATCACCCACGACGATGCGTTGGCGAGTGCCACAACCGATAGCGTCTGGATGGTTGATGGAGAGCTGAAGACTGAGGGGCGTTAGGCAGCCAAGGGCTGTGGGCCGGGCCGGACGGCGTTGGCCCGGTCTCCCCACGGCGCGACTGGCGCCGATGTCCTGGAGAAGCATGCCGTCAGTTGAGTGAACTCGCCCGACAGCACAGGCTCGCGAACCAGGACTCCGCCGCCAAGCGTGTACCGGGTGTCGGTGACGTCGACAGCGAACGCGCCATCGAGCCACTCGAGCGTGAATCCGGTCGGCACATCCACGAAGTACGTCAGGCCCTTGCTGTCGACATCCAGAAGAACGCTCACACCGAGAGCGCCCTCGGTCACTGCTCCATCAACATCTGCGCTGAGCATCAGATCACAACCCGGATTGGCGTTGGCCGCCGGCACGCCCATGCCGGCGACAACGACCAACGCACCAACCACGACCGCAACCAACTCGACTGCCTTCCTACTGACAAGAACCATGATGTGAAAGTACCACTGGAAACCGTCTTCGTTCAGAAGGATTTCCGCAAGTGCAGAGGTAACTAGTGCTCAGCTGGCGATCCGATGCAGACCGTGCGGCCGTTCAATGCCTGAAGCGCGCGGTTGTTGGCGCCGTAGCGGTCGCTGAATGCCGAAAGCCAGTCGGAGTGCATCTCGATTCTCTCGGTAAGCACGATCCACCGGACACCTTCGGTATAGGGAGGTGTTGTCAACGATCCCTCATACGCGTAGTACGTCATCGATTCTGGAACGAGCGACTTCATGGCAACTGCCTGTTCAAGTCGTACCGGGGGCTTCGCCATCTCGCCTTCCCCGATGAAGACCCCCATCACAGCTCGCTCTCCGTCGGCGCTCCTGTGGACGAAGTGGACCTCACCTGCTGCATACTCACCATCGATGGCATGCTCGCTGGGTGTGTGGAAGTGGTAACTCTCGAGTTCGTAGCGCGTCCCGTCGTAGACGATCGAACTACCGCCAGCAACCGAAAAGTCGAGGGTTGTCCGGGCATCTCTTCCATGCATCACGGAGTAGCGATAGTCCACCGACAATGCTGGTTGCTCCCCCTCGACCGCGGGACCGAGGTCCACCGGGGACTGCGCCGCTCCGCTAGAGGCGTTCACGAAGCCAGGCAATGTCTGCGGACTGGCCTTCGACCAGCCCGGGGGTTTCCACGATCACATCTGTGTTGGCGGCCTTGATCGTTCCGATGAGCAAGGCCTCCGGGATGTGTCCCTCGCCGAAGTTCGCGTGGCGATCCCTGTGCGAGCCGGCCTCGTCCTTCGAGTCATTGGCATGCACCAGGGCGATGCTGCCAGTGCTAGCCGTGACAACATCGACGGCGGTCTCGAGGTTCGCTCCCGAGGCCCAGGCGTGACACGTGTCGAGACACACACCAACGTTGAGATCGCCGATGTGGTCCCACAGGGGACCGTAGTTCTCGAGATCGTGCATGATCGAGTTGCCCCTGCCCGCCGTGTTCTCAACCAGCACCGGCACCGTCACGTCGAACGATGTAAGTGCCTTGCGCCACCGTTCGAAACCGATCTCGGCGTCCTCATCAGCCCCGACGCTGCCGCCGTGCACGACCACACCCTTGGCACCAATTGTGGTCGCAGCTTCGACCGCTTGCGCAAGGGCCTTGCGTGACGGGATCCGCACCTTGTTGTTCGGCGACGCAAGGTTCAGTAGATATGGTGCGTGCACATAAAACTCGATCGGAGATGCCTTCAACTCCTCGGTATCCGTGCGGGGAATCGGGGCCTTCCACTGCTGCGGATTGGACATGAAGATCTGCACGGCATCGGCATCGCGCAACTCCGCCTCGTTGAGCGGGTCCTGTGGACTCACATGGGCTCCAATGATCATTCTTCAACCTCCGCCGTGTCTGACTCTTCTGATTGCTCACCCGCTGACGCGTCGGGCTGGTCGACCGTGGTCTCCCACACCATCGATGGGGGTTCGTATGTCTTCAGCCCTTCGATCCGCCGGTAGTGGTCATGGGCGCCTTGGGCAGCCAATGCAACTTCGGTGACTCGCTTCGTCCAATCATGTGCGTCGACATACACCCTGCTGCCAGCCATCGTGACACCAGGGGCATCGATCGACACATGTCGATCGGGCTCCATCTCGATGATGAGTTGGCCCCGAACACTCCCATCGAACGGATCGGAGAGAACCCCACTTGAGACAGCTTCGATTCCCTCCCATGGGATGAAGCCATCTCCGACACCTCCCGTATCGACATGCACGCCCTCCCCATCGATGATGACCGAAGGCTTGCGTTTGACCAGCTCTGTGATCGAGACCCCGAACAGCATCACGCCCGTCGCGACCATCACACCACCCCACATGAGATCGCCCCTCTGTTGGGCCTGGCCTCGAGTCGTGAGCACACCGTTGTTGCTCTCAGGCGGCGTCGAAATCCAATGACCAAAGGCAACATCAGCAGCTGCGGCGATGAGGAAGATCCCGATCATGCCGAAGACGAACAGCTTCAATGGAGAGCGGTAAACCCGCATCGTCAGTTCTCCACTCCGAGATCGTCAGGTGTCACGATCGCAACATAGGGTATTCCAAACGCTTCCACGCGATCAGCAGCGGCCCCTGCCGATCGATCAACCAACGCAACCGCCTTGACCACGGCGACGCCGGCGTCATGGAGTGCCGAGATCGCCTCCACGAGAGCCGAGCCCGTCGTTGTCGTGTCCTCGATGGCAACCACACGAGACCCCTTGCCGATCGGCCCGACGAGGCGACCACCTGTTCCGTGGTCCTTCTCCTCCTTGCGTATGGAGAAGGAGGCCAACCCCATGTTCAGCTCGGCTGCCACTATTGCTGTTGCCACGGCAATCGGATCTGCACCCATGGTCATGCCGCCGACAGCGTCGACGTCGTCAGGAATTTCTGCGAGGACAGCAGCACCGCACAGGCGCGCACCCTCCCCGGAGAACGTGGTCTGTCTGGCATCGATGTACCAGCTGGATGTCTCTCCGGAACGAAGTGTGAACGGCCCATCCGTTCTCACGGCATGTTCTTTCAGATGCACGATCAGGGCTCTCTTGGCAGCGTCCAAAGAATTCAAGAAAACCTCTCAAGTAATCGTCCTGTTCGGTCGATACGGTAGTCAGACAGGATGCCTTCCTAACCTCCCGTCTAAGCCCGAGCCGAGGCCGCCTAATAGGCGGCCTTCGGTTCTTTCTGAGGAAGTTCACGGTTTCCGGTTCACGATTCACGGTTTCCGATTGCCGGCTACCGATTGAAACTACCCTGCCGGCATGGACATCATCTTCGTACGTCATGGACAGCCCCAGTGGGCCGTAGACGGCCTCTCCCAGATGGATCCCCACCTGACGGAGCTCGGTTGGAAGCAAGCCGAGCTCGCAGCGGAACGGATCGCGACCGACGAGAAGGCCACAGCAAGGGAACTGATCGTCTCCCCCGCGAGACGATCACAGGAGACAGCGCAACCCATCGCACGCGAGACTGAGCTCGCAATCGATACCGTCGACGGGCTCCTCGAAATCCAGATGCCGGATTGGCGCGGCATAACCGAAGAAGCGGTTGTCGAGATCTTCAAGACCACCAAGCACCGTGCACCCGACGAGTGGTGGGACGGCCTCCCTGGCGGCGAATCCTTCCGCGACTTCCACGACCGCGTGACAACCGCGCTCGACGGTTTACTGGCCGAGCGCGGAATCACACGCAACAAGGGTGACGAGCGGTTGTGGGATGTCGAGAACGATCCCGGTCGACTGGTCATCGTTGCGCACGGTGGTACGAACTCGGTCTGCTTGACCCACCTGATGGGAGCGCCGCCCTCCCCGTGGGAATGGGAGAAGTTCGTTCTCTTCCACGCGTCCTTTGCACGGGTGAAGTTCATCCCACTGGCCGGTGCCCACGTGCCAAGCCTCCGCACATTCAACGACCAGGACCACATCCCCCTCGAACTCCGGTCGAGATAGGGGGACGGCTCCGCCGTCCGATCGCTCGGTAGCCCTCGCTGTCAGCTGTCTGACAGAATGGGTTCCGCTCAGCCTGAGATCACAACGTGTCACCGCTGGCTCTTGTCAGTCGATCCGGGCACGTGTACGTTCGGGAGACGGAGAGAGGAGGCTCATGCCCAGACCAATCCACTTCGAGTTTCATGGAGACGACCCGGATGCATCGGTGTCGTTCTACGCCGAGGTGTTCAACTGGGAGACACAGCGATGGGGAGACTTCCCCTACTGGCTCCAGATGACCGGTGAGGGACCGGGCATCGACGGCGCAATCGCACCCACGGAGGAACACGGCCAGAAGGTTGTCATCACGATGGATGTCGACGACATCGACACATACCGCGACAAGGTCGCGGAAGCAGGAGGAACGATCACCGTCGAGAAGCAAGCGGTGCCAACCGTCGGTTGGCTGGTTATGGCGACAGATCCGAACGGCGTCCTCTTCGGAATGATGCAGATGGACGAATCAGCTGTCTGATCGACAACTCACTTCCTGTTGCACGTACTACGAGGAGGAGTTCCTCTCCTCCTATCGCCCGTATCGGCGTTCGCGCTTGGTGAAGTCGCGCATGGCGCGGAGGAAATCGATGTGGCGGAACGCCGGCCAGTAGACATCCACGAAGGAGTACTCCGCGTACGCGGCCTGCCAGAGAAGGAAGCCGGAAAGCCTCGCCTCACCAGAGGTACGCAGGACAAGGTCCGGATCTGGCAGATCCGACGCGTACATCTGCGCTGAGATGCTGTCGCGGTCGATGTGTGTGGCCATCTCGCTACTCGGGACGCCCTCGGCGGCAAGCTTCCCCAGCAGCTCCCGAACACCGTCGACGATCTCCTGCCGGCCTCCGTAGGCGAGGGCGATCGTGACACGTCGCGAGCCCGTCGCGCAGGCTTCCTGGAGCCGTTTGATCGCGTCCTGGATGTTCGTGGGAAGCAGGTCGATGCTTCCTATGAACCGAACGGTCACATCCTGCCCTGCAGGTGTCAACGGTATTCGGTCGAACAGTTCGATGAGAACGTCGTAGTACGGAATCAACTCCTCATCTGGCCGTTCGAGGTTCTCCGTCGACAGCAACCAGCACGTCACAGCAGGGATCTCAAGCTCAGCCGTCCATCCAAGGAACTCAACGAACTTGTCCATCCCGACCCTGTAGGAGGCCGTGTAATCGGGGAGTCCTTCCTCCCGGGCATACCTGCGATGGCCGTCGTGGATGACACCAATGTGCTGTGGCAACGCAGGCCGGTTGAGCGTCTGGAGAAGTCGCGACTCATAGACCTGATACAGAGGCTTCTTCAGGCTCATAGGCACATGCATCGGCGCTCCCCAACGGCCGCTTCAAGCCCGAGCCTAGGACCCTCTCCCACCAACAGGGGAGTCGCGACAGTCACTCCAACAAGGAAGTGTTTGCCCCGATAGCTGATTCCGTGGATACTCTCCCAACCATGGAACGCCCTCGTTGGACTCTCGGGAAGATGCAGAACCCCATCCGTGGGTTCTTACACGGTGGCGCGGCAGTCGCCGCACTCGGTGGCACCGTCTTCCTGGCCTGGGTCTCCCCCAACTGGGGTATCCGCTTCGGATCAATCGTGTTCGGGCTTGCGATGGTTGCCCTCTACACGACCAGCTCCCTGTACCACGCCATCCCGTGGCGTGAGAAGTGGAAGAAGCGGATGCAGCGCCTCGACCATTCGATGATCCTGGTCCTCGTCGCAGGCACCTACACACCGATCGCCATAGCGACTCTTGATGGATGGTTGCGGTGGACGGTCCTCGCCATTGCATGGGGAATCGTCGCGACCGGAGCGATCCAGCACGGCTTCTTCCCTCGGGACAAACAGACGTTCTCCATGGCACTTGCCATGACGATGGGTTGGCTCGGTACGACGATTGCGTGGAAATTCGTGCAGGAGCTCGGCTGGGCTGGAGCGGCGCTTGCCGTCATGGGTGGCGCCATCTACTCCGTCGGGATGGTTCTTCTGATCACGAATAGGCCACGCCTGTGGCCAAGGGTCTTCTCGTACCACGAGGTGTTCCACGTCATGGTTGTTGCAGCCACCAGCGTGCATTTCGTGATGATCTGGCGGTACGTGCTCCCGCACGCAGCCTGATGTCAGGCCGTCGGACGGCCTAGGGCTGGGCAGCGCCCGGCAATGCCGGACCCGGCACACGAATGAGGAGCAGCCGGCCCTCTTGATACCCACCGTTGTGGAAACCGTAGGTCTCGCCCTTGTCGATGTGGAGCACATCGCCAGATGTCAACCGGAGGATCTCCTCATCGATCTTGAATTCGATATCCCCAACGAGCACAAGGTACATCCTGTGATCTTTCTCAGAAACACGGGGTGTCCGGTCTGCGCCGATGGGCACGACGATCTCGGCGAAGGATGAACCGTCGTAGGCGTCGGGGGTGAGTTCTCTCAGTTCGAAGTCACCGAATACGAACGGTGCTGCATCTGCATAACGTTTCAGTTCCATGAAAACAGGCTATCAGGCGTCAGGCACGAGGAGTCAGGCGTCGGATGTCGTTTCGTGTCATACCCGCTGGATACCTTGTGTGCATGGAAACGATGACACTCATTCACACAACAAAGACAAACGATCTCATGGCGATGAGCAAGCGAGAACTCGAGGCATGGTTCGACGCCGGAGGGCTCACGGTGGAACTCGTCGCCAACTGCCCGGACACGATGTGCTCGGACTGCATCACCCTCGAACCAGCCCAAACCGCTGCCTGAACGATTGCCTGAGGGATCAGACCTCAGGATGATGTCAGGATCACGAAGTCCCGCGTTCCCATGATGGGATCTCCCACAGAGAACCGTGCAACCTCGAGGAATCCAACACCACGCCAGGTTGCCAGGGCTCGGTCGTTCCAGGTCGCGATCGTCACGCGTTGCGTCACTTCAGGGAACAGTGCAGCCGCGTGATCAGCGACCGCCTCGACGAAGTCACGTCCGCGACCCCGTCCGATCCTCTTCGGATCCATCCCCAGTCCGATGTCGATCGCATCCTCGTCGTATGAACCACCGGGGATCCGTCCATCAGGGCCGAACGTGCAGAAGCCGATCAACTCCCCATCATCAACCAGCACGTGGCACTGCACTGACGGATCAAGGAAGTACTCGATGGACTCATCCACATCGTCGGTGATGTCGTAGATGTCGTACGGCGGCTCGTACCTCCACGCCAGAAACGTGCGGATGTCGGAAGGACGTGCCGGTAGCAGGGTGATCGCCATGTCGGATCCGGTCAGCCGTTGAGAAACGATTCCATCGAAGCGATCTGCTCCGCGACCGACGCAGCTGATCCGCCGCCGTGAGTTGCCCGAACACCAACAGATGTTGCTGCTTCCACAGAAGAGAGGTCTGAACCAGCGAACCGGCCATCGAACGTAGTCAGCTGTTCCTCCGTGAGATCCTCGAAGGACTGGCCGCGAGAAATGAGCTGGGCAACGAGACCACCTACCACGTGGTGCGCCTCACGGAATGGGACACCACGTCGTACGAGGACCTCAGCGAGATCGAGCGCGGTCACCCATGAGGAGGGCTCCGGTGCGTGGAACTCAGCGGTGCCAATCATGCCCCCCAGGGCTTCGAGAGAACCAGCAAGCGTGTCATCGGCATGGAACACGATCCGCTTGTCCTCCTGAAGATCCCTGTTGTAGGTCATCGGGAGTCCCTTCTGCAGCGCAGCAATGGCTGTGAGATCCCCAACAACCGTGGCGGCTTTGCCACGCACGAGTTCCGCAATGTCAGCGTTCTTCTTCTGGGGCATTGCGGACGAACCCGTCGTGTAGGCATCGGAGAAGGTCACCCACCCGAACTCGCTCGTCGACCACAGGAGCAGTTCCTCGGACAGCCGGGACAGATGCAGCAGCGCCTGGGTCGAGCACCACACATACTCGGCAGCGACATCGCGTGAGCCCACCGCATCCATCGAGTTGTCAAACAGATCCGCCATGCCGAGCAGCTCCGCAGAGGCTGCAGCATTCAGCGAGAGGGAGGACCCTCCTGAAGCTCCAGCACCAAGCGGGGAGACATCGATGCGGACGAGCGCGTCAGTGAAACGCTCGACATCTCGCTTGAGCATCCAGGCGTACGCCAGGAGATGATGTGCAAGAGGGACTGCCTGCGCCTGCTGCATGTGTGTGTAGCTCGGCACAACTGTCTCACCGACGCGCTTGGAGACATCCACGAGGACCTGAATGAAGTCCCTCAGCTGGGAGATCCGATTCTCACCGGACCTCTTGAGGTACAGACGGAGATCGAGGGCAACCTGATCATTGCGGGATCGCCCTGTGTGCAGCTTGCCTGCCAGATCCCCGATCAACTCTCCAAGCCGCCGCTCGACAGCCGAATGCACGTCCTCATCTGTGTCCAGGAACTCGAACGAACCCGTCTCGGCCTCGTCCATGATCGTGTCAAGACCGTCAAGCATCGTTGCTGAATCCGACGACGACAGGAGCTCCACCTGGCCGAGCATCGTCGCATGCGCCATCGAGCCGCGAATATCGTCGACCAGCATGCGTCTGTCAGACGTGTCCACCGTGAAACGCCACAACGACTCAGCAGGCCCCTCCTCGAACCGTCCACCGGACCAGAGAGTCATGTCGGGCCTCCGGCCCGAGATGACGTGGTACGTAGTACGCAGTACGTAGTACGACTACCTGATGCCTGATACCTGATGCCTGACACCTGCCTACTCACCTTCGCCCAGACGCTTCTCCGCGAATGTGCGGAGCCGGAGCGACTGCAATCTGATGAATCCTTCTGCATCGGACTGGTCATACACATCATCTGCCTCGAACGTGACCGTAGCCTCGTCGTAGAGTCCTTGATCCGAGCGACGGCCTTCGACGGTTGCTTGCCCTTTGTACAGCTTGAGTCTGGCCTCACCGGTAACAGGCTTCTGCACATCATCCATGAAGGACTGAAGTGCCTCGCGTTCGGGCGCAAACCAGAACCCGTTGTAGACCATCTCCGCATACCTGTTGGACAGCTCGTCGCGCAGATGTGCAACCTCACGGTCAAGCGTCAGGGACTCAACGGCCCTGTGCGCGTGATACAGCAAGGTGCCACCCGGCGTCTCGTACACGCCACGGCTCTTCATCCCCACGAAACGGTTCTCCACGATGTCAACACGTCCGATGCCGTGTCTGCCACCCAACTCGTTCGCCTTGGCCAGGATCTCCACCGGGGACATGTGAACCCCGTTGATGGACACAGCATCACCCTGCTCGTATCCGATCGTCACGAGCTCCGCCTCATCTGGTGCGTCCTCGGGATCGACAGTCATCGCGAACATATTCGAGGGCGGCCCCGTCCACGGATCCTCGAGCACTCCGCCTTCATAGGAGATGTGCAGCATGTTGGCATCTGTCGAATACGGTTTCTCGGGCGTGACAGGGATCGGGATGCCGTGCTTCTCCGCGTAGGCGACGAGGTCTGCCCGGCCCTTCATGTCCCACTCGCGCCACGGTGCAATCACCTTGATATCCGGCTTGAGCGCGTAGGCAGAAAGCTCGAACCGAACCTGATCGTTGCCCTTGCCGGTGGCACCATGGGCAATGGCGTCAGCACCCGTCTCGATCGCAGCTCGTACCAATCCCTTGGAGATCACTGGTCGTGCAAGAGATGTACCCATGAGGTAGTAGCCCTCGTAGAGCGACGAGGCTCGGAAGGCAGGAAACACGTAGTCCGAGACGAACTCCTCGGTGAGGTCCTCGGCGATCGCCTCGATCGCCCCGGTGTCAAGCGCCTTTACACGAGCTTCTTCGACCTCCTCACCCTGTCCCACATCGGCGGTGTACGCAACGACTTCCGCTCCGTACTCCTCGGTGATCCATTTCAGGATGATCGATGTGTCGAGTCCGCCGCTGTATGCGAGAACAACCTTCTTGATGTCCGTGGCCATCGTGTTACTCCGTTCCGGTGATTCGCTTCGAAATCTTGTTCGATCCAACTGCTTCGTCCGCTACGACAAGGATCGTGTCATCTCCCGCGATCGTTCCGAGGACGCCATCCAGGCCCGCGCCATCGATGCGACTCGCGACAAGCTGTGCCGCTCCGGGAGGCACCTTCATGACTATCAGGTTGCCCGAGGTCAGCAGACTCTCGACGAACTCGTCGATGGCCTCGCGCATCGCCAGGAAGGCTGTGTCGTCAGCGCCCGGCTGCACGAGTCGGTAGACGTAGCTGCCGTTCTCCTTGATCCTCCCTGCACCGACGGCGTCAAGGTCCCTCGAGATCGTTGCCTGGGTGACCTCGAATCCCTTCTCGTTCAGCAGCGACTGCAACTGACCCTGGTTCGCTATCGCCTCACTGGAGAGCAACCCCCGAATCTCGCGGCGTCTGGCACTCGTATCTGCCTTCATGGTCTCTGCTCCTGGGTGATCATGGTGCCGAGGCCCTCCGGAGTGAATATCTCAAGCAGTACGGCGTGCTGCATCCGACCGTCGAGGATGTGCACCTGGTCCACTCCACTACGGATCGCGGCCATGGCGGAGCGCAGCTTCGGCAGCATGCCGGCGGACACCGATCCGCCCTCGATGAGTTCGGTCAGGTCTGGCTCGGTGATCCTTGAGATGAGGCTGTCGTGGTCACCGAGATCGCGGTACAGGCCCTCGACATCGGTCAGGTAGATGAGCTTCCGCGCGCCAATCGCCTCGGCAAGCGCAGCAGCCGCTACATCGGCATTCAGGTTGTATGTCTGACCGTCCTCCCCCCTGGCAATGGGAGCAACAACGGGAACATATCCCTGCGCCTGGAGACCTTCGATGAGTCCGGTGTTGACCTCTGTCACCCTGCCGACGAAGCCCAGCCGCTCATCCTCCGGTTCGGCCACGAAGAGGTTCGCATCAAGACCGGACACGCCCGCCGCAACAGCGCCGTGGTTGTTCACGAGCCTGACGATGTCCGGGTTGATCTCTCCAACAAGGGTCGCCTGCACAACGCGCATGGTGTGTTCATCAGTGACCCGGAGACCCTCGATCCACTGCGGTTCGATGCCCTTCTGTCCCATGGCTGCTGAGATGTGCGGTCCGCCACCGTGGACGATGATCGGGTTGATTCCCACGTAGTGGAGCATTGCAACGTCATCAGCGAACGTGCCCCGCAGTAGATCGTCGACCATTGCAGATCCGCCGTACTTGATCACCGCAGTACTTCCCCGAAAGCGACTGATGAAGGGCAGTGCCTCCGAGAAGATGCTCGCCTTCCCCATCGTTGAGGCGATCCGCGGTTTCGCTGGATGTGGTGATGTGTGGCCGGTCATGAGCGCTCCCCGTTGAACATGACATACTCAGGTGTCAGGTCGGTGGTGATGATCCGTGCCGTTCCGGGTCCCCTGCCAAGAACGACCGAGATTCCGAAGTCGCCGTCCTCGATCAGATCGAGCAACGCCATCTCGTCGTAGCTCACCGGCGCGCCCTTGGCGAAAACGACCACTCCCTCGTATGAAATCGTGATGCTCTGCACATCGATCTTGATGTTGGAACTCCCGAGAGCACCAAGAATCCGACCCCAGTTGACGTCACCGCCGAAGAACGACGACCGCACAAGGGCGGAGTCGGTCACGGTGCGGCCGAGCGAGCGAGCCTCGTCGTCGGTGGCCGCTCCGGCCACGTCAACGATCACCACCCGGGAGGCACCTTCAGCGTCCTGGGCCATCTGAAGCGCAAGGTCCCCGCAGACATCCTCTATCGCCGACAGGACATCCACGGGGTCGGGCGTAATACCGGATGCACCTGACGCCATGGCGATTGCTGTGTCGTTCGTCGATTCGCATCCGTCAATGTTCAGCGAGTTGAACGAAGCGTCGACTGCTGCCCTCAGAGCATGGTCCAGAATCTCCGGGTCCACGATGGCGTCTGTTGTTATGAACGCGAGCATGGTTGCCATGCTCGGTCGCACCATCCCGGCACCCTTCGACATGCCACCGACAACCCAGCCATCACGCTCCACGACTGCTTGCTTCGGAACGGAGTCCGTCGTCATGATCGCCGTTGCTGCAAGGGCAGCTGACTCCGGCGTGCTGGCGAGTCTCTCGATCGCTGCATCGATCCCGGGAACCAGCAGGTCCATTGGAAGCTGTGGCCCGATCGTTCCTGTTGAACACACAAGCACATCGCCGGATCTGCACCCGATACGTGACGCAACGGCATCGATCATGGCCGCGGCATTGGCCGCGCCTTCCGACCCGGTCGCCGCGTTGGCGCACCCGGAGTTGATGACAACGGCTCGCTTCGCCGAACCGTTACTCATGCTCGCCCGACTGAGTACCACCGGTGCCGCAGCTGCTTGGTTGTGCGTGAATACTGCGGCGGTTGTGGCCAACTCATCAGAAACCAACACAGCAACGTCGAGCGCATCCTGCTTGATGCCGGCAGCAACGCCGGCTGCGGAAAATCCCTTCGCGGCTGTGACGCTCACGGCATCCACCCCTCAGTCGGCAGCCCCGTTGGCTCGTCGAATCCGAACATGACGTTCGCATTCTGCACGGCCTGGCCTGCAGCACCCTTCACAAGATTGTCGATCGCAGACAACGCAATCAGGGTTCCTGTTCGATCATCGAGGTGGAAGGACACCAGGACGTTGTTCGACCCGACAACCCAGCGTGTCTCCGGAGCGCTTTCAAGTCGTCTGACGAAAGCAGCGCCTAGGTAGGCACCATCAAAGGCACCCTCGACTTCTTCGAGTGTCGTGCCCTCGGCGAGTGGAGCGTAGATAGTCGAAAGGATCCCGCGCTGCATCGGCACGAGATGGGGAGTGAACAGGATCGAGGTGGGGAGGGGCGAGAACTCGTCGAGCGCACGCTCCATCTCCGGACGGTGACGGTGCGTCAGAATCTTGTACGCCTTGGCGGATTCGTCAACCGCTCCGAACTGAAGGGCTTCCGATACTCCCCTTCCGGCACCGGAGACTCCGGACATCGAATCAACAACGATACCGTTCGGCTCGATGAGGCCTGCGCTCAGAAGCGGGGCAAGGGGAACGATCGCTGAGGTCGGGTAGCACCCCGGTGCGGCCACACGGTTCGATTCGGCAATGTCGTGACCGAACAACTCCGGTAACCCGTACTCCCATGCGCCAAGTGTCTCCGGGTACGGGTGAGGCTGGCCGTAAGCAGCTTCATACCTCTCGGGTGTATCCATCCGGAAGTCCGAACCAAGATCGACGATCTTCGCTCTGGCACCAGCCAGACTCATCGCCGGTTCCGCGGACGCCCCGTGGGGTAGAGCCATGAACACGAGATCGACGTCACCGAGCGCATCCCTGTCGAAGGATTCAAGTCTGCGGTCCCCTCCGGACAACTGTGGGTGCACGGCACTCAGCAGCTCACCAGCGCGCCGGTTGGCTCCGAGGAACGCCACCTCGAAATGCGGATGGTTGTCGACGAACCGAACAAGTTCGCCCCCGGCATAGCCGGAGGCGCCGAGAATCGCTACCTGATGCATGGAATGAGTATACGTATATACGGCGATTAGTGCATAAGAGGTTCCTGTGTGAGCCGATCGAAGATCGGCGACAAGAGATGCGCCCGTGGCGCATCGACCAGAGCTGACCGGTGGTCAGCGACGAGAGATACGGCGGAGCCGTATCGACAAGGAGTCAAGAATCGAAGAGTCCCGGTAGCTAATGCATACGTCCCGCCATAGACCTCAATCCACGATCTCGGTTGGCTGGATCTGTAGTTGTCTCAGGCACCACGGGTATTTGTCATGGCTTGGCGATGCACGTCTTCCATGCCTGAGCGCACCTTCTTCAGGTCCCCCCTTGATGGGGGGACGGATGAGGAGCGAAGCGACGAATCAGGGGGGTGATGCAGGTGGCATGCTGTCTGGGGCTGGGAGCGTTCAGCATCCCCCTCCTGGCTCGCAAGCTCGCCCGTCCTCCCACCAGGGGAGGACCTTTCGGAAGGTGCCTCACCTCGTAGATCGAGGACAAAGGGGGACGAATTCTCAGCTCTCCCTTTCCCACTCATCCAGCATGGCGAAGGCTTCTTCTGGCGTGTACGGACCCTCTTCGATTCGGCGTTCGAGCAGCATGGCCATGATCTCACCGATCTGCCGCGAAGGCCCGATGCCGAGATGCTCCATCACCTGGTTGCCATCGATCGGGGGGCGAAGCTTGTCGAGTTCCTCTCGCTCCGCCAGTTCAGCGATACGGACCTCGAGTTCATCGATCCTGTTGGCAATCGTGCGTGCCCGGCGCTCGTTTCTCGTCGTGACATCACAGCGAACAAGCTCATTCAGGTCCTCGAGCAGGGGCCCTGCGTCGCGCACATACCGACGAACCGCCGAATCGGTCCACCCCATCTTGTAGGTATGGGGACGCATGTGAAGGAATACCAGCTGTGAGGTATCCCTGATGACATCCTTCGGGTATCGAAGCTCTTTCATGCGCTTTCGAGTCATGCGTGCACCAACCACATCGTGATGGTGGAAGGAGACCCCACCCTTTCCGAACTCGCGAGTGGCCGGCTTGCCGATGTCGTGGAACAGGGCGGCAAGCCTCAGCCTGGTCCTCGGGCTCGTCTTGCCTACGACAGCGATCGTGTGTGCCAGGACATCCTTGTGACGGTGAACCGGATCCTGCTCAACTGCGAGTGCTGGCAGCTCGGGGATGAACTCGTTCGCTAGCCCGCTGTCAACGAGAGCTTCGAGGGCGGTGACCACGTGATCTCCTACGATGAGCTTGTCGAACTCATTCCGGATCCTCTCGGCCGAGACGATCTGAAGACGTTCCTTCAATTGCTCCACTGCCCTGATTGCTTCCTCGTTTGCTGTGAAGCCGAGGGTTGCCATGAACCTGAAGAGGCGCAGCATCCGAAGCGGATCGTCACCGAACGAGATTTCCGGGTCCATCGGTGTCCGAAGCTCTCTCACCGCGAGATCCACCAACCCGCCATGGGGATCGATCATTTCTGGTTGGTCGTCTTCCGATGCGGGCACCTTGATGGCCATGGCGTTCACGGTGAAATCTCGCCTCTCGAGGTCCTCCTCCAGATCCTCGCTGAAGGACACGACGGGCTTTCGAGAGTCATCGCGATACATCTCGGACCGGTAGGTCGTGATCTCATACGTGTGGTGTTCCCTGACGAGTCCAATGGTTCCGAATGCCTTGCCCGCGAGGTACACCGAGTGGGCCCATGTGCTCCCGATCCGTTCGATCACCTCCGGCCGGGCATCCGTCGTGAAGTCGAGATCGTCGATGTCTCTCCCCAGGAGGGCATCACGTACGGACCCACCGACCAGGTACAGATCGTGACCTTCTGCGGCGAAGAGCCTCGAAAGCTCACACACATCATCGGACATGATCGTTCGGATTCGATCAGGAATCATGGCTACCCCTCGAGCCTTCCCCGGTTCGCTAGCGCGTCGGCATGCTCGTTCCACCGGAATCCCACATGCGCCTTGATCCACGTGAGTTCGAGTTCGGGACGATTCTTGTAGGCGGCGTACGCCTTCTTCACGAGGTCGAGATTCTCGACAGGACCGCTCTTTCGCTTCCACCCTCGCTTCTCCCAACCGGCCGCCCATTCGTTGATGGTCCGCACAGCAAGATTGGAGTCCGAGTAGACCGTCGCGCTCGTACCTACGGGGACGAGGTCCACAGCCTCGATGAGAGCCATCAACTCCATGCGATTGTTCGTCGTGTCACCGCCGTACCCATATGCCTCACGGATGATCACGTTGTCCTCGACGTACACCGCACCCCAGCCTCCCGGACCCGGGTTCGGCGACGAGCTCCCATCGGTGAAGACTCCCGAAACCGGATCAGTCCCCGGACTGGAACCTGCATTCGGGTTCCTGGTTGGCTTGCTCCTCTCCCCATCCCGACAGTCACGACACTGGCGCGGAGTCCAACCGGGGTACCGGTCAAGCACGTTCTGGGGAAGGGCAAAGGTTGAGTCGCAATCCCGGCATACGAATTCAGGCATGGCCCAGAGAGTACAAAACAGGCGTCAGGTATCAGGTGTTGTGAGAAGAGCAAAGGCAAAAGAGCAGAGAGCAGAGACTGGAGGACGAGCGAACCACTGTCTCTCAGAGAGCGCAGCGAGCGATCTCTGTTCTCCGTTCTCTGAGCGAAGCAATCTACCTTCGCCTACCCGCCGGCCATTTGCCCGGCACCGGCTGCAATCTTGAACTCGCGCGGAGAAGTGACGTGCAGCAATGCGTCGGAGAAGGAGATGACCCCGGCTTCGTACTTCTCGGTGATCGCCTGGTCGATCGTCCGCATGCCGTAGAAAGCACCTTCGGTCATGATCTCGGACAAAAAGTCGATGCTTCCGGTTTCGACGAGCTTCTCGCTGACTGCCTCGGTGTTGACAAGCACCTCAGCAACGAGTGACCGTCCCATGCCGTCCGCATTGGGGATGAGCCTCTGGGAAACGACTGCCCGGAGACTCGTGGCGAGCATCTGACGCATCCGACGTTCCAGGTACGGAGGGAAGGAATCGAGAATCCGGTTGAGCGTCTCTGTGGCATCCAGGGTGTACATGGTCGATATGACGAGGTGACCCGTTTCGGCGGCCACGAATGCCGCCTCTATCGTCTCTGCGTTTCGCAACTCGCCCACGTAGATGACATCCGGATCTTGCCGGAGTACCGACTTCATCCCATCCTCGAACGACGGTGTGTCAACCCCCACCTCGCGCTGACTGATCATCGACGTCTTGTCCCTGTGGAGTACTTCGATCGGGTCCTCGAGCGTGATGATGCTCCTTCGGAGCGTGTCATTTATGTGGCCGATCATCGCTGCGCAGGTTGTCGTCTTCCCCGATCCCGTGGGTCCGGTGACGATGATCAATCCCGAGTGCTCTTCGCACTCCCTGGCCACACCCGCCGGCAAACCGAGGTCACTGAGCGTTCGCAGCTTGTCCGACACGGCCCTCACCACGATATTGACGGAACCGCGCTGCCTGTAGACGTTGACGCGGAACCTGCCGACGCCGGCCTTTCCGTAGGCGAAGTCAAGATCATTGACATCCTGAATATCACTCGTCAGGCGTTCAGGAAGCAGTTCCTCGAGAAGATGCGTCGTGTCGTCTGCGCTCAAGGGTGGGAGCTCGGCGGGATGGAGTACTCCATCGATTCGGTATGCAGGAGGCGACCCGACCTTGAGGTGCATGTCGGATCCCCCGACAGCAGTCAGTTTCTCAAGAAGCTCGTCCAAGCCAGGGTTGTGATCGATCACGAAGAACTCCATGGGTCGCGTGTCCTCATCCGATATCGGAAGGGATCGCTCCCGCCTTAATGAAGTTCCCAGAACTTGGAGACAGAACCAACAGCAAGGTCGACCATCTTTTCCGCCGAACCCGTCATCTTGTCAGGCCACGCAACATCCTCAACCTCTCCGCCGAGGCCGCGCACTGTCCACGCCGAGGCCTCTTCGAGCGCACGCATGCTGTATCCGCCCTCAAGCAGCGCCACGACCCTTCGATCGGGTGCCAGCCGAGCCACGGCATCGGCCATCCAGCCGTAGTGCTCGGATTCGAGTTGGAATCCACCAATCGGGTCCAGTTGATGGGCGTCATAGCCGTTGCTCACGAGAATCCAATCGGGACCGAACTGCTCTACCACAGGAAGCACCACACGAGCAAAGGCCGCCAAATACGATTCCGCAGATACACCGGCCGGCAACGCGACATTCACGGTCATCCCTCTCCCCGGTCCGTCACCACGCTCATCAACCCAGCCCGTGCCCGGATAGAACGGGAACTGGTGAAGTGACGCATACAGCACGTCGGGATCCCGGTAGAACGTCGACTGGGTGCCATTTCCGTGGTGAACATCCCAATCCACAATCGCCACGCGTTCACCGCGCCTCCGAAGATACGCGGCCGTCACAGCGATGTTGTTGAAGAGGCAGAATCCCATTGCCTGGGATCTCTCAGCGTGGTGCCCCGGTGGGCGCACTGCGATGAATGCGGACTGGGCCTCTCCACGAGTGATCGCATCCACGGCTCTCGGACCGGCACCCGCCGCGTGCAGCGCCGCAGCGAACGAGCCGGGTACCGCGTACGTGTCGGGATCAAGTGATCCGCCTCCTTGCTGACAGAAGCCCTCAATGTGATCCACGTAGCGATTCGCGTGCACGACGGACAACAACCCCCGGTCGACTGCCGGCGCCTCTGCCTCGACAATCGGGACTCCCGCCGAACGTGCGCCCCTCATGACGGGGACGAGCCGATCCGCACGTTCGGGATGGCCAGCAGGTTCCTCGTGCTCGAAGCTCGATCCGTGTGTGACAAGGACAACTGACATCGTTGAATTGTCCCACGCACTTGACGTCGTGAAATCGCGGTTACTCTGAGCAATGCGTGGCGCGACCCTTGGAGAGGTCTTGGCACTTGTAGATTCACCACACCGAGTATTCCAACGAGGCACCTGGCCAGGTTCCGTATCTCTGAGACGCGGATGGGCAAGGGCCGAAGCTCGACCTTGGAACGACACTGTCGACGACGCGTCGCTCCGGGTCCTGCGCGGCGGCAGCGGTTTCATCTCCGCGTGTGTCGAGAAGCTCCAACTCGCCGGGGCGCCCGCCGTTCTGTCTTCGCCACTGTCTCGATCGGCACGCAAGCCATGGGAGAACGCCGGCTTCGTCAACTACATCGATCTCGCTTTGATGCGCCTAAGCCTCGATGAACCCGTGCCCGCGCCACAGCATCTGGTCGTTCGCGCCGACGATCCGGACGTCGATGGCATGCTCGCCATAGATCGTGTTGCCTTCCCGGCCTTCTGGCGCTTCGACGAACTCGCTCTGCTCGAGTCAACCCAGGCGACAACGAAGTCCAGCGTCTTCGTCATCAACGATGGTGAGCAGGGAATAGCCGGGTTCGCCGTTGTGGGATACGGTCACGCCATCTCGTACCTCCAGCGAGTCGCCGTCGACCCTTCGTGGCAGGGACAGGGCATGGGAAGAAGCCTCGTGCGAGCTGCCGCGAGAAGTGCTCGCCGCCATGGGTCTCGAGCAATTCTCCTCAACACCCAGTTCGACAACACGGCTGCGATCGGTCTGTACGAGGCAGAGGGATACGTCCAGCTACCCGAATCACTGGCCGTCCTCAGATCCGGGTAACGCCATGCCCCCTCGACTACCGGATCGCTACCGTCTCAACATTCGCCTCGGCAGCGACGGGGACCTGGAAGAGTGGTTCGCCCAGGACGACTCCCTCGACCGACCCGTCCTGATCCGATACCTCACCCCTGAGTCCTCGTCCGCCCGACATGCGTCGTTCCTTGAGAACGTGCGAGCCGCTGCGGCACTCAACGACATCCACCTCCAGAAGGTGTTCGCTGCCGACGAGACGTCAGCGTCCGCGTACTCGGTATCCGAATGGGACGGCGGGGTGTCGATCGACGACCGACTCCGTGCTGACGAACCGATTCCCGTGGGAGAGTTCCTGCCCAACGCTTCCGGCCTCTGCCTCGCCCTCTCGAGGTTCCACGAACTCGGAGGTGTCCACGGCGCCATTGACACATCGGCCGTCCACTTCTCCGCGGCTCACCCCGTGAAACTCGGAGGCTTCGGCAGGGAGCACCGCTGGTCTGACGCCGGTGAGGACACGATGGCGCTCGCTGAAGTTCTTCGATCAGCTATCACCGGTACCGAGGATCCCAATGTGTTTCCCTCCGACGTTATCGACGGCGTGCACCCTTCGATCGATGACGCCCTCCGATCCGGCATACAGGGGACCCTTGATGCTGCATCGCTGGCCCGATCCCTCCAAGCAGCACCCCACATCACTGAAACCGAGGAAGGCCCGATCAGGCCATGGAGGGCTCTGGCGGTGTTCGGGCTGATCGTTGTGCTCATCGCCGTGGTTGCAGCCATCGGCCTCGCTGCGGACTTCGATCCCGACTCTCCTGTTCTGTACCCGATCGTGGCCCAACCGACATCGTCAACTTCGACCGTTCCCACCGAGACCCTGCCTCCTGTCGAAGAGACCGAGAGACTCGATGTGGTGCCGACGGTGTACGACCCACTCGGTGATGGAACCGAGGACGATGAGTCCGTCGTGAACGCTGTGGACGGCAATCGTGGCACGTCGTGGTCAACCGAGCCCTACTCCAAGCCGGTGCAGGACTTCAAGGAAGGTGTCGGTCTCATCTTCGACGTCGCAGGCACACCGGAGAACATCTTCCTCAACGGGTCGCCCGGAGCTGCATACACGATCAGCTGGGCAGCAGCACTTCCAGCCTTCGCATCGGAGTGGGAGCACATCGCGCGCGGAACTCTCCAGCGAGCCGAATCGCGCCTGAACGTCCCGGTGCGCGGTGGAGGACTCTGGCTCCTCTGGCTCACGGATCTCCCCCAACGCGCAGACGGTTCCTACCAGGCCGAGATCACCGACATCCGGTTTGCTCCATAGAAGCTGTCAGCCCCAACCAACCCCCGTTCTTGCGTAACTGGTAGCCGCACGTGCGGCTACCAGTTACGCAAGAACGGCTGGGGTGATGTCTTGACAGGGTTGAACGGTCGTATAGAATATTGAACATGAGTTCAATACGGGAGACCCAGCCGGTTGATGACCGTTCCACGAGGGCCAGGATTCGCGACGCGGCGATCCAGTGCATCGCCGATCACGGGGTTACAGCAACGACCGCACGCAAGGTCGCGGATGTCGCTGACGTCTCCCCCGGCTCCGTCATCCACCACTTCGGATCGATGGACGGGCTCAGGGCCGCATGTGACGAGTACGTACTCGAAATCGTACGCAAACAGAAGCAGGATATTCTTTCGAGCGGACCGAACCTCGACGTGTTCGCTGCACTGCGAAACGTCGAGGCAGGCCCCTTGATGGCCTACCTCGCGCAGGTCCTGGCCGATGATTCTGCCGCTGTCGCCTCACTCGTGGACCACTTCGTCGATGATGCCGAGGGGTACCTCGCCCAAGGCGTCGAATCCGGGATGCTGAAGCCGTCACGCGATCCTCGTGGCCGAGCCGTCATGTTGACCATTTGGGGCCTTGGATCCTTGGCACTTCACGAACACGCGAAACGACTGCTCGGTGTCGACCTCATGGATCCGGATCTCACAACGAGCCCGAACCTCGCTGCGTACGCAGGCCCCGTATACGAAATCTATGGCAAGGGGCTCTTCACCGACGACTTCGCCGAACACACCCGCAATGTCTTTGCACCTACCGACAACACCGACCAGACAGATGAACCGGAGGAGGCCACATGACCGATCAGATCGCCATCCACACCGAAGGACTCACCAAGCACTACGGAGACGTCGAGGCGCTCGTCGACCTCGATCTCGACATCCGTTCGAGCGAGATCTTCGGCTTCCTCGGTCCGAACGGTGCCGGCAAGACCACGATGATCCGCACAATCCTGGATGAGATCCGACCGACGGCTGGCACAGCCTCGATCCTCGGCATGGACTCTCACAGTCACGCAGTCGAGATCCGAAACCACATCGGGTACGTCCCCGGTGATCTCGCCATGTATCCGAACCTCACCGGCCGGGACACCCTCACCTACTTCTCGAATCTTCGCGGTGGCGTGGATTGGAGCTACGTCGACGAACTTGCCGATCGGCTCGACGCCGATCTCACCAAGAAGGTGGGGGATCTGTCATCAGGCAATCGCCAGAAGGTCGGCTTGATCCAAGCCTTCATGAACCGGCCCGAGGTGTTGATCATGGACGAGCCCAGTTCCGGCCTCGATCCGCTCGTCCAACGCGAGTTCCAGGCGCTCATGCGAGAGGTCACGGCAAACGGCAGCACCGTGTTCCTGTCGAGCCACACGCTCTCTGAGGTGCAGCGCGTCGCCGACAGGGTCGGCATCATCCGGCACGGCCACCTCATCGCTGTGGAAGCCGTCGCGAGCCTCCGCTCCAAGGGGCTGCGCAAGGTGGAGCTGTACTTCGACGGACCCGTCGATGGGAGCCTCTTCTCCCACATCAACGGAGTCTCCGACATTGCTGTCCAGAACCATCACGTGACCCTGTCGTTCAGCGGCCCCATGGCGACATTGCTCGATGCCATCACGGATCGCAACACGCTCGTTGACATCTCCACCCAGGAAGCCGACCTCGAGGAGATCTTCCTCACCTACTACCGGGAGGAGGCATCGGCGTGACACTCGCCAACGTATTCACGAAGACGACGCGGGATCGTTGGAAGGCGCCGACGATCGGCGTTATCAGCCTCGGCTTCCTCTTCTTCTTCGGAATGACCGTCTACCGAGACATCGATCTCTCCGTCTACACGAATCTCCCTGATTACTTCAGGCAACTCTTCGGCATCTCCGAGGATGCCGATGTCGCGAGTCTCGCCTACGGGGCAATCCTCAGCGGTTATGGCGCGCTATCAGTGACAGCGATCACACTTGCAATGGGAGCCTCGGTGTTCGCGGGAGAGGAGCGGGATCGCACGATCGGACTGCTGCTCGGCAATCCGAAGAGCCGGACGTCCGTTCTCGCCTCAAAGGCAGCATCCATGGTCGTTCTCACGGTGGCGATGACCCTACTCCTGTGGGCTATCGGGCTCGTGACTCCTGAGATCCTCAGCGTGTCCATCGCAGGGATCCACGTCGGAGCGTTGATGTTCCATCTGCTCGCCATCTCTCTCTTCTTCGGATTCCTCGCCCTGGCGATCGGGGCATGGACCGGCAGTCCGGGTGTGGCCTCCGGAGCAACCGCTGCAGTCCTGTTCGTGTCCTTCATGGGGGCGGGCTTGTTCCCCCTCATCGAAGGATTCGAGAATCTGGCGAAGGCGTTTCCCTGGTACTACTTCAACGCGAGCAGCCCGGAGACCAATGGCATCGACTGGGGTCACATCGGCATCCTCGTCGCAGGCATAGTTGTCTTCGCCGCCGCTGCAGTGATCGGTGTCAATCGACGCGATCTCAGGGACCAGACAGCCGGCATCTCGGTGGTCGACCGACTCCGGGACCATCCTCTGACACACAAGGTCGCCGATCGGCTCGCCGGTTCGACCCGTGTGTCGCGGATCTGGATCAAAACGGCCTCGGAGCATCAGGGACTGCTTCTTGTCGTCGCCTTACTGATGTTCGGATTCATGGGTGTCCTGCTCGGCCCCATGTACCTACTCATCGACGAAGCAATGGCCACCCTCACCGAAGCATTCCCGCCAGAGCTCCTCTCGCTGTTCGGTGGAGGGGATATGAGTACGCCCGAGGGCTGGTACCAGATCGAGACGTTCGGCATGATGGCGCCGATTGCAGTCATGGTCGTCACGATCGCTATCGGCGGACGCGCCCTCACCGGCGAGGAAGCCCGGAACACGATGGGTCTGCTCCTTGCAAATCCCATCAAGCGATCAACAGTGCTCTACCAGAAGACGCTGACGATGATCATCTTCGCCTTCGTCATCGGTTTCTCGACGTTCGCTGGCGTCGCTGTTGGATCCCTTCTCGGCAACCTGGGTATGTCGATCGGCAACATCGCCGCGACGTGCCTCCTCGTGACGCTCCTCGGGCTCGCCTACGGGGGATTGGCACTCGCCCTCGGCGCCGCAACCGGACGCACGAGGATCGCCACGTTCGGTGCAACCGGACTCGCCCTCATCGCCTTCGTGATCAACGGCCTGTTGCCATTCAGCGAGAGCCTCTCCGGGCTCGTGAAGTGGCAGCCGTTCTACTACTACCTGAGCAGCGACCCGCTCATGAACGGCATGGACTGGGGCCATGGCGCCGTGTTGACCGCGTTGTTCGTTGCCCTCGTCGGACTCTCCGTCGTTCTGTTCCAGAGAAGGGACCTCAGACAGGTCGGATAGCGATCACCAATCGGGGATGCCGATGTGCGCCTAGTCTGTTCCGATGATCGTTGCATCCGACCAGCGAATGCTCGCGAGAACTTCGGCGTTGCTCTGGCTCATCGCAGACGGCAATTTCGAAGTCACCGACGACCTCTGATCGAACTGTCACGATACGGCACCACGACGACACACGGGGACTTGCATCTCAGACTCAACAAGAACCAAGTCAGCAGTTGAGAACTGGCTTCCGGGAGTCCACGCAGCCAGGACCTACCAACGAGCCTGGCTACCCAGGGACCTCATCGCCGCTCTGGTCCTGTCCGCCTTGCTCGTCCCGCAGGGCATGGCCTACGCGGAACTCGCTGGCCTTCCGCCGATCACGGGTCTGTACACAACCGTCATCTGCCTCTTGGCCTATGCGATGTTCGGGCCTTCGCCGTACCTCGTGCTCGGCCCGGATTCCTCGTTGGGCCCGATCATCGCGGCGATCATCCTGCCACTTGCTCTCGGGGACGAGGCGTACGCAATCGCGTTGGCCGGCATGCTCGCGATCATCGTGGGACTGCTCTCCGCAGGCGCCGGCCTCGCACGGTTCGGCTTCGTAGCCGACCTGCTCTCGAAGCCGGTTCGACTCGGTTACATGGCCGGCCTCGCAATCACGATCGTCATCGATCAACTCCCGAAGCTCTTCGGCTTCTCGAGCGATGGGGACAATGTCCTGACGCAGTTGTCTGCGTTTGTCAGTGATCTCGACAAGACGAACACGTGGGCACTGGCGATGGGCGCCCTTGCGCTCGTCATCATCATCGGACTCAAGCGGTTCGCACCGAAGTGGCCAGCGATCCTCATCGGCGTAGTGGTGCCAATCGTCATCACGACGATCTTCGATCTCGCCAGCAAGGGGGTTGCCGTGACGGGCGTACTCCCCCAGGGGTTCCCGAGACCCGCGTTGCCATCGGTGGCATTCGCCGACCTTCCGTTGCTCGTGGCCGGGGCCATCGGGATCACGCTCGTTGCGGTCGGAGACACGATCTCGGTCGCATCCGGATTCGCTGCCAGGCGCAAAGAGGACATTGACTCGAATCAGGAGATCATCGGGATCGGCGCGGCCAACTTCTTCTCTGGACTCTTCCAGGGCTTCCCCATTTCGACGAGTAGCTCACGCACTGCCGTCGCCGATCAGGCCGGTGCGAAATCCCAGTTGACGGGTATCGCCGCGGCAGCATTGGTGCTGATGATGATCGTGTTTGCGCCCGGTCTCGTAAGGAACATGCCGAGTTCGGTCCTCGCTGCAGTGATCATGGTGGCTGCTGCCGGCCTACTCGAGGTACAGACACTGCGGCGCCTGTATACGAACCGTCGAAGTGAGTTCTTCATCTCGATGGCAACAGTCCTCGGTGTCGCGATGATCGGGGTTCTCGAGGGAATCGTCATCGCCGTTGCTCTGTCGATCTTCCAGATCTTCGAAAGGGAGTGGCGCCCGCACTCAGCCATCCTCGGCAATCCGGATGATGTTCCCGGGTATCACGACATCACTCGGTACCCGGACGCGGAGACGTTGCCGGGCATGCTGCTCGTCCGCTGGGACTCATCGCTGTTCTTCGCCAACTCGAATCTGTTCAGGGATCGAATCCGGTCACTCGTGGCCCATGCCGATCCGCGTCCCGAATGGGTGATCGTCGCCGCCGAACCGATCACCGACATCGATACGACGGCCGCCGACATGCTCGTGGAGCTCGACCAGGAGTTGAACGCCCACGGTGTCCATCTCGTCTTTGCCGAACTGAAGCACCCTGTTCAGGACAGGGTCGAGCGCTACGGGCTCTACGACACGATCGATCGACATCACTTCTATCCGACGATCGAAGCCGCCGTGGCGGCGTACGAAGACCGCGGCAGCTAGCTCCGGCGGCTAGTGATTGTCGAGGATGGCGAGCACGCCACCGAGCCACTCGATCGATTCAGCGGTGATGGGGTCGACAACAAGCTGGATGTGCGCAACGCCGAGGGATTGCAGCGCCATGATGTGCTCCGCCAGATGCTCATGGTCGCCCTCGATCGCCTCGGCAGAAGCGCGGTCCTTGCTTCCCTGCCTCGCCTCGCTCACTCCCCCGGGGACGCGCACATAGACGGCGAGG
>JBDLJV010000001.1:0-40104 GCA_039714175.1 Actinomycetota bacterium | reverse complement strand
TTTGGTCAGTGATCATTACCTGGGGCCGGTAGAGGAGGTGTGCCCTGATGAGGAAGGTAGCCGAAACACACGTTAGGCGTCAGGTTTTCGGTCGACGGCCAACGAAGAAGCGGAGAGAGCCAGCGTCCGCCGGTGGAAGAGAGCTCGCCTCCGCCCAGCGGAGGGGAGATGCTCTACGGGCATCGGAAGAGCAGATTGAGTGTTCCGATCTCTGTCGGATACCTGACAGCTGAGAGCTGAGAGTGAGGCGCAGCCGAGCGATCGGACGGCGCAGCCGTCCGTGTTATCAGCCTCCGGCCTTCAGCCTGCCGTGGCGTCGTCCGAGCACATAGGTGGCCCCTGCCAGTGCAACGGCTCCCGTTGCCGCTGTGGTGCGTTTCACGACCTTCTTACGGGTCCGAGAGAACTCGACGATTGGCCAACCGCGGTGATAGGCGATCGCCTCAAGGGCACGGTCCGGGTTCACCGCCACTGGATGTCCGACGATCTCGAGCATCGGGAGGTCACCAGCCGAATCGGTATAGGCGTAGGACCGGGACAGGTCATATCCGTGCTCGTCGGCCACCTTCCGAATCGCTATCGCCTTGCCTTCGCCGTAGCAGAACGGCTCCGCGAGCTCACCCGTGTACGCACCATCGACGATCTCCGAAACGGTACCGATACCGCCGGTCATCTCCATGGCGTCGGCAAACCGTCCCACGATCTCCACGGGTGAGGCGGACACGATATAGGTGTCTCGACCAGCGTCGGTATGGAGATCGACAAGTCCTCGAGCCTCTCTCCTCACGTCATCGAGCAGCTTCGGGATCACTTCATCACCGATGTCGGTGAACATGGCGACTGGTACGCCGGCGATCGCTTCGAGTATCCGGCTCTTGACCGCCTCGGTCTTGTCATCCGAGGCCCCGGAGAACTTGAACGTGACTGCGGATGCAGCATCTGTCAACAGCTGGGAAGTCGGGATCATCCCGTTGCGGTAGGCAACCCAACCGAACGTGAACACCGAGGACCCGCCGATGATCGTCCGATCGAGATCGAAGAACGCCGCGGCGTTCTCGGAGGTCACGCAGACGCTCCGAGTTGCGCGTCATCGACGGCAAAGAGGAGGTCGGGGCCATCGGTCACGCCAGCGACAAGGCCGTGCACCTTTGGCAGGAGGTTCACTGCATAGAACCGGGCTGTGGCGACCTTCGCCGCCATCCACGGGTCTGTCTCTGCGTCCGGAAGTGCCGCCAGTGCCAGTCGTGCCAGGTAGTAGCCGCCGGCCAGCGTGCTGAGCATCTCCTGATAGGGGGTGGCTCCCGCCATCCTTGCCTGCACATCTTCCGAGCCGTTCAACCACTCGGTTGCCCGACGGACGGCTGCCGTGGCCTGGGACAGCTGGTCACGGAGATCTGAGAGTTCCTCCACTGATGCCAGTGGTCCATCAAGCGATTCGATCTCGGTCAGATACTCGTCGATGACCGCACCGTCACGCATCGGGAGCTTTCTCATGACGAGATCGAGCGCCTGGATTCCGTTTGTTCCTTCGTAGATGGGGGTGATCCGTGCGTCCCGGTAGAACTGCGCAGCCCCGGATTCCTCGATGAATCCCATGCCGCCGAGGACCTGAACGCCGATCGAAGCAACCTCGACTCCTCTGTCCGTACACCATGACTTCGCGATCGGGGTCAGGAGTGCAAGGCGTTCACTTCCCGCGGTGCGAATCGCCTCGTCCGGGGAGTTGTGCATGCGGTCCTCAGCTGCAACAGCGTCGTACACGAGGGCACGCATTGCCTCGGTGTAGGCCTTCATCGTCATGAGCATCCGTCGGACGTCGGCATGATCGATGATCCTTGCCGGATCGTGCGATCCGGGAACGCGGCCCTGGACGCGATCCTTCGCGTACTCAGCAGCGTGCTGGTAGGCGCGCTCAGCTACCGAGAGTCCCTCCAAGCCGACCTCGAGGCGCGCCTGGTTCATCATCGTGAACATGTAGCGCATGCCCTGGTTCTCCTCGCCGACCAGAAAGCCGGTTGCATCATCGAAGGACAGAACGCAGGTCGGGCTTGCATGGATCCCGAGCTTGTGCTCAATGGAGACGGTCTCAACAGCGTTGCGATCGCCTGGCGTGCCGTCCTCGTTGAGGAGGAACTTCGGCACAACGAAGAGGGAGATGCCCTTCGTCCCGACAGGGGCATCCGGGGTTCGTGCAAGCACGAGGTGGATGATGTTGTCGGTCAGGTCGTGGTCTCCCCACGTGATGAAGATCTTCGTGCCGCTGATCGTGTAGGTCCCGTCATCATTCTTGACGGCTTTCGTCCGAACAGCTCCGACGTCGGATCCTGCCTCTGCCTCGGTGAGCACCATTGTCCCGGTCCACTCGCTTGAGATGAGTTTCTCCAGATACTGATCGCGCAGTTCGTCGCTTCCGTGGCGTGTGAGGAGGGTGATGCCACTGCCGGTGAGCATTGGATTGAGTGAGAAGGCCAGGTTGGCAGACGTCATCATCTCTGAGATCGTCATGCCAATGGTCTTGGGGAATCCGTGGCCGCCGTATTCGGGGGTGCCGGTGACCGCCGTCCAGCCGGCCTCGATGAGCTTGTCCCACACGGGCTTGAACTCGGCAGGTGTGATCACATTGCCGTCGACGAGCACGGCGCCCTTCTCATCCCCAACCTCGTTCGTGGGTGCGAATACCTCGGAGAAGAAGCGGGCGGCTTCGTCGAGGACTCCTTCGGTCATCTCCGGGTCAACGTGCTCGAATCCGGGGAGCGAGATGATCGAATCGATGTCAGCGATCGTGTCGAGGGTGAAGGTGATGTCTCGTACGGGAGGTGTGTAGTTCGCCATGACACAAGGTTACTGCGGCGCTGTCTGGTCGAACCTGGGGAAGAAAGAGCAGAGAGCAGAGAGCAGAGAGCTGAGAGCTGAGACGTAGTCAGTCGTTTGGATCCATGTCGCCGATGAGGAGAGCGATGTGGAGTTCGAGCCGGCGTGTCGGATCGGTGGAGAACGGCCCGAGCAGTTGCTCGAGTTGGTTCATCCTGTAGCGAACCGAGTTGTAGTGGTAGTGCAATTGCCTGGCTGTCTCTGCCACATTCAGATTCGTGGCCAGAAGAACTGCGAGCGTACGTCTGAGTTCGGCACGGCTCTCCGTGGGTTCGTGCAGTTCGCCGAGTGTCTCCTTTGCGAAACCCGCCAACACGCCCCGGTCAACCTCGGCGAGAATCCGGAAGACACCGAGCTCCGTGAACTTGCCGACGACGCCAACTCCCTTGATTGCTTGCGTCACTCGGGTCGCCGTCTGTGCCTGGTCCCAACCTCTCTGCAGCTCCGTTGGGTTCCCTACGCCGCCTGAGACGCCACCGGACCACGTTCCCGGTACCGATCGGGAGATGACCTCGGCCGCTGCCGACACTGCTGTTGCCTCCGGATCGGCATCCGGCAGATCGCCACTCCCAACGACGGCAACGACGTTGCCGTTGATGATCGCGTGGGGGGCATGGAGGCCCCTGGCTCGAAGCGACCAGCCCAGGGCGTCTCGCGCCCGTTCGAGATGTGGGGTGGAGTCGAGATCCGCGGGCGTAAGGGTCACGATGACCGCTGGGAAACGGATCGCCCACTCAAGCGCTTGGCAGCGGCGATCCACCTCTCGGCGATCGAGACGATTGCGAAGGATCTGCTCGAGGAGCTCATCCCGAAACTGGCGGTCCACCGAGGCGACAGCGATCTCCCTTGAGGCTGCGAGAGCCATGATCTGCGCGCATGCCGGGACAAGGCCGGGGGAGAACTCCTCAGACGATCCTTCGTTCGGGAGCACATAGAGCTGGCCGACGTAGGTCGAGCCGAACACGATGGGTGCAGCAGCAGCCTCCTCGAAGCGCGGATCGGTGCGCGGATCGTGGTCCTCCCTGGCGACATGCTCGGGGTCCGGGTGGTGCGACATGATCTCATTGCCCGCACCCAGGATGAGGACCTCACAGTTCACGAGCTGAGCAAGCCTGGCGGCAACTTCGCCGGGGCCCCCGCCTTCGAGGGCGACTCCAATGAGTTCGTGCTCCCGGTCACTTCGTCGGTGGAGGCCTCCAAGGAGGAGAGAGTCCCGAGCGCCGTAGACGTCAGCGATCAGATCGTCGAAAGACACTGTTGGGGGAAGTGAGAGGATCGGGAAATCGCGATGATTCGCAGCATCGAGTGCGTCCTTGCCGACCTCGGTCACATAGGGGCCGAGCTTGACCCCGAACCCTGCCAGGTCTTGATCAGCCAGGTCTTCGACGAGCGCTGCCAGATCCTTCGTCCGCCCGGCAAGTGAGTAGCCCACCGTGATCAACAATTCCCGATTCTTGACCCACGGGATGATGTCCGGATTCTCCATGACATTGATCGAGGAGACGACTCTGTCAAGCCCGCCGGCACCCGCCAACACCTCAGTGCCCTGGAAGCCAGGAGTCTTCAGCACATCGCGGAGAGTGAGCTCTTCTCCCTTGTGGGAATATGACAATGAACTGTGTGAAGTCACGGCAACATACCCTAATGCCATCGAGGTTCGATTGGGATATTCTCGATTCCATCCGGACAGTAGGAGGCAGGACCATGGCCGTTGACGTACGCAAGGTCGTACTTGAGAGCGTCGGAGATGCATCCGGGCTCGCAGCACTGATCGACGAGGGAGTCTTCGACGCCGATGGCGTTGTCGCCGTAGTTGGCAAGACCGAAGGCAACGGTGGTGTCAACGACTTCACCAGGATCATCGCGGATCAGGCATTCCGCAAGGTTCTGATGGAGAAGGGGACGAGACCGCAGTCCGAGGTTGACGACATTCCCATGGTGTGGTCGGGTGGCACGGACGGCATTCTGTGTCCGCACGCCACCGTCTTTGCCAACGTTCCCGATGACGGCCCTGTATCCGACGAACCCCGCCTGGCTGTTGGCTACGCGATGAGCGACGTCATTCTGCCGGAGGACATCGGACGGCCGGCGATGGTCGCCAAGGTCGCCGAAGGAGTCCGCCGCGCAATGGCAGCCGCAGGCATCGAAGATGCCGCTGACGTCCACTACGTGCAGACGAAGACCCCGCTGCTCGTCATGGATACGATCAACGATGCCAAGGAACGCGGTCACACCGTCTACACCGAGGATCCGCTCGAGTCGATGAACATCTCGAACGGCACATCCGGGCTCGGCATCGCCGTAGCCCTCGGCGAGATCGAGATGCCGACAGCCGAACAGATCGGTCACGATCTCAGCCTGTTCTCCTCGGTAGCGTCCTGCTCGTCGGGTGTCGAACTTGACCGAGCACAGACCGTCGTCGTCGGCAACGTACGCGGTGCCGGTGGCCGGTATCGCATCGGTCACGATGTGATGAACGATGCTCTCGACCGCGAAGGCGTATACCGGGCGATCCGCTCGGCAGGTCTCGATCTTCCGGATCGGGCGAACTCCGATGATCTCGATGGCAAGGTCGTGAACGTCTTCGTCAAGTGCGAAGCTGATCCGACCTCACGCCTGAGGGGCCGCCGGCAGGTCGCCCTGGACGATTCCGACGTGCACCACCATCGCCACATCAAAGCCGCCGTGGGTGGCGTCGTAGCCAACGCGATCGACGATGCCGCTGTGTTCGTGTCTGTTGCAGCAATCCACCAAGGCCCGAGCGGTGGCGGTCCGGTTGCCGCGATCGTCGATCTCGGATAGCAGTAGATGACCGTCAGAGCGGTCGAAACTCGATCGTCCCCGGTATCCGTTCGGATGCCGGGGGTGGCGAGTGCCGCGCTCCGCTCTGAGCTGTCTGATTCACACGCATCGGCAACGGTGGTGGGATCGGCGAGCCACGCCGTCTGGCTCCTCCTGGACGGCGGTGGTGTCGTCGTCGTATCGACCCGGGATGCGACCCGGCTTCCGAACAGTGTTGAGGTGGCCGCCGACGCCGAGGCCAATGTCTTCGGTTCGATCGAGCATGGCTCACCGGCCACCGTCGGAATCGGTCAGGTCATGCTCGACGGGCTGACGATCGACGCCGTCCGGTGGTGGGATCCCCGACCAGCGTTACCGACTCTCGATCGAGCCCGGATTGCCGAGTCGATCGTCGACCTGCCATCAACCGTGGATGGCATGCCACTCGACGCCATCCCGGCCACAGACTCACCAGCCGGTCTTGTTGCGGCTGCATCGATGCTCATTGGCAGAGGTGAAGGTCTGACACCCGAAGGTGACGATTACCTGGCCGGAGTTCTCTCTGCCCTGCGGTTGTTCGGCGAAGCGGTCGGAGATCGTCGACTTATGCAGACGCTCGATGCGACCTCTCTCGAAATCTCGTCGCTGGCACGACAGCGAACCACCACGTTCTCGGCCGCCCTGATCGACCACGCCCTGAAGGGGAACGTGGCACTCCCCGCCGCGGCGTTCCTCCGAGCTGTTGCCGGGCGCGGAGACATCCGGGCCAGCCATCGCGATCTACTTGCCGTCGGACACAGCTCGGGACCTGCGCTCGCCGCAGGGATCGTCCTCGGTGGTCGATCTGTTTCATCTCTCACTGGAGGCGCACGATGATCTCGCGAGTTGAGGTACACCCCGGCCGCTATCACGATTCGGTTCGGCTGATGCAAGCAAGCAAGGCACTCCAAGGTGTTGAAGGCGTCACCGACGCTCTGGTGGCGATGGCCACTGAGCTCAATCTCAGCCTGCTTGCCGACATGGACTTCGACATGGATTCTGTCGTCGGCGTTGGACCCAACGACCTGCTGCTCGCTGTCCATGCCGAGAACGAAGAGGCAATCGCTCATGCGCATGCGGTTCTCGAAGAAGCGCTCACCCCGAAGATGGTCCGCTCGGGCGGGATGAACGCACCCGATGCGAAGACTGTGGGCACTGCAGCCGAGATCAACGGCGCCAACGTCGCTCTGCTGTCGGTTCCCGGGGAGCACGCCTATGTCGAAGCCATGGAGGCACTCCAGGATGGTCTCCATGTGATGATCTTCAGCGACAACGTCCCCATTTCCCAGGAAGTCGCACTCAAGCGATACGGCGCGCAACACAATCTCCTCGTGATGGGCCCCGATTGCGGCACGACGATCGTGAGCGGCATCGGTCTCGGATTTGCCAATGCAGTGCAGCCAGGTCCGGTGAGCATGGTGGGCGCATCAGGTACCGGCATACAGGAGATGTGCGCGTTGCTCGATGACGCCGGCGTTGGTGTTCGACATGCGCTCGGCACGGGAAGCCATGATCTCTCCGAAGACGTTGGGGCCATCTCGACGCTCCAAGCACTCGAAGCGCTCGACGCTGATCCGGGAACCGAGCTGATTGTTGTCATCTCGAAGCCTCCGGCCGCACCGGTTGCAGACCAGGTGCGCCGCGTCGCCGCAGAGTGCGCCACACCTGTCGTGATCACATTCATGGGGGAGACCACGCTCGAGGAAGGCGCAGGCGAGGTGCTGGATGCTCTCGGTCAGGCCAGGCCGACGTACGGTTCATGGGAAGCCCCCCAACAGGAGCACCGTTCCGGATTCGTCCGTGGACTGTTCTCCGGCGGCACGCTGCGTTCCGAAGCGCGTCATGTGGCTGGTCCGCAGCTCGGCGAGATCGGAACCCGCGAGGAAGACGAGGGACACACCTTCATCGACTACGGCGATGATGAATACACGCAGGGAAGAGCCCATCCGATGATCGACCAGACCGTGCGGGTCGAGCGACTCGCAGCCGTCGCCCACGACGAATCGGTCGGCGTGGTCCTCATGGACGTTGTCCTCGGCTATGGCGCCAATGCCAATCCGGCTGCCGAACTCGCCCCCATCGTCGAGCGCGTTGTCGACTCCGGAGTGGCCGTCGTCGTTTCACTGTGTGGGACGAGCGGAGATCCGCAGGGACGCGACACCCAGGCAAAGGCCCTCAACGACGCTGGTGCATCTGTGCACCTGTCCAACGCGGAGGCTGCCTTGTACGCAGCACGCCTGGCAACGACAAGGACTTCATCATGAGCGATCTCGGACAACTGCTCGACACGGAACCGGTGGTCGCGACCGCAGGTACCGACATGCTTGCCACGTCGATCGAGCAACAGGGCTCCGCTGTCGAGCGAGCCGACTGGCGTCCACCAGCCGCCGGAAGCGAAGACGCTCTCGCAATCTTGTTCGCAGATGACCGAATGCGGGATGCGAACGAGGTCGCGATCAAGCGCATGCTGGCCGTGCGGCCACAGCTCGTTGATGTCAGCGTGGCCCGTGACGTGTTCCCCTCAATGACGGAGCGGACCTTCCTCCACGCCGGTCCGCCATTGACGTGGGAACGGGCAAGCGGCCCGATGAGGGGAGCGATCATCGGGGCGATGCTCTACGAGGGACTTGCAGATGATCCCGACGACGCCGCGGCGAAGGCCGCAGACGGCCTCATCGACCTATCCCCTTGCCACCATCACGGCGCCGTCGGCCCGATGGCTGGGGTGACATCGCCGTCGATGCCGATTGCGGTCGTCAAGGACGCCGCCGGAGACGGCGTGTCCTACTCAACATTGAACGAAGGACTCGGGAAGGTGCTTCGATATGGCGCCTTCGCTCCCGAAGCTATCGATCGGCTCCATTGGATGGATGAGGTTCTCGGTCCGGTGCTCGCAGCCACCCTCAAGAGCACCGGACCGATAGATCTCCAGTCGTTGATCGCCCAGGCGCTTCAGATGGGCGATGACGGACACAACCGAAACCGAGCGGTGACATCGCTCTTCCTTCGCGAGATCAGCGGAGCACTCATCGATGGAGCCGACGCACCGCTCGGCCAACGCCGGGCCGTGTACGACTTCATCGATGGCAACGACCACTTCATGCTCAACCTTGTCATGGCCTCTGGCAAGCTTGGATCCGATGCCGCGTCCGGAGTGGCCGGGTCGAGCCTCGTCACGGTGATGGCCCGCAACGGTACCGACTTCGGAGTCCGGCTCTCCGGAACGGGGGATCGCTGGTTCATCGCCCCTGCCCCGCCGGTTGACGGTCTCTACCTCGGATCCTTCACCGAAGATGACGCCAGTCCGGACATAGGAGACTCGACGATCACCGAGACGGTTGGTCTTGGAGGCCTCGCAATGGCTGCAGCACCCGCAATTGTGGGGTTCGTCGGTGGAACGGCCGCTGGAGCCGTGACCAGGACGCTCGCAATGTACGAGATCACGATGGCCGAGCACCCGGCCTATCAGATCCCGATGCTCGAGTTCCGTGGGACACCGGTTGGTATCGATGCCACAAGGGTCGTGCGGGCCGGCGTTCGGCCGCAGATCAACACCGGTGTTGCCGGCAAGGTCCCGGGCACCGGCATGGTCGGCGCGGGTCTGGTCGAGGCACCCATGGAGTGTTTCGTGGATGGAGTCAATGCGCTGGCGGAGACGCTGCAATGAATTGGTGGCGCACGCACGGTTGTCTCGGGCAGCGAACCATTGACGGACGAAGTGCGAGAATCAAGGTTTCGATTTCAGGGGGCAGAGGAGGTCTGCGATGGTGATCGCCCGTAACTTCGAGTATCAGCGTCCCGACACGCTGGAGGAGGCCATCGGGATCCTCTCGGACCACACCGGTTCCGCGCAGATCCTTGCTGGTGGCACCGATCTCGTGGCGTGGATGCGCGACGATGCCATCGCCCCGGATCTTGTTGTCGATATCAAGAATGTGCCGGGGCTCAACGATCTCACGATGGATGGTGACACCCTTCACATCGGTTCACTGGTGACGTTCACCGACATCATCGAATCCGAGATCGTCAACGAACATGCCCCGCTTCTGGCAGAGATGGCCGACACTGTGGCCTCCGGTGGAATCAGGAACCGGGCAACTGTGGTCGGCAACATCTGCTCGGCAGTCCCTTCATGTGATGCCGGACCTGTGCTGCTCGTCTATGACACAGTGGTGCATCTCATCGGACCCGACGGTGCCCGCAGCGTCGATATCAAGGACTGGTTCGTGGGCCTGCGCGAGACCGCTTTGTCGGAGGACGAGATCGTTTCGCATCTCACCATCGACCTCGGCTCACACGGCGGGGTCTATGTCAAGCTCATGCGCTACGGAGGCGAAGACCTGGCCCAGGCTTCGGTGGGCATACTTGCCTACCCGGACAACGAGTACCGCATTGCTTTCGGTGCCGTCGCCCCCACACCGATCCGTTCCGCTCGCATCGAGGACACTCTCCGAGGCAAGTCGCTCGACGGTGACCTCATCGCCGAGGCTGTAGCGATGGTCCGTGACGAGATCAGTCCGATCACCGATATGCGAGCGTCAGCGGAGTATCGCAACCACATGACCGAAGTGATGCTGGGGCGCGGATTGGTAGCAGCGACCGAGAGACTTGCCGGCAAGGGTCCCGACTACGGCACACGGCTTGTCTGAGAGGATGACGATGAATCTCAACATCAAAGTCAATGGTGAAGACTGGGGCCTCGACGTTGCCCCGGCGGACACGTTGCTCGACGTGCTCAGGGAGCGGATCGGAACGAAGAGTCCGAAGATCGGGTGCGAGCGTGGCGACTGTGGTTCGTGCACTGTCGTCCTCGACGGCCGCTCCGTGCGCAGTTGTCTCGTGCTCGCCGTGGAAGCTGATGGTCGCGAGGTGACCACGGTGGAAGGCATCAGCTACGAGGGCCTCAGCGAACTCCAGAACCTGTTCATCGAGAACAACTCGTTCCAATGCGGGTTCTGTGCCCCGGGCATCGTCCTGTCTGCCACCGAGTTGCTGGAGAACAACCCCGATCCGACTCGCCACGACGTACAGGAAGCGCTTGCAGGCAATCTCTGCCGCTGCACCGGGTACGAGCCGATCATCGATGCCGTGCTTGCGGCTGGCAAGGAGGGTTCCGAATGACGACCGAGTATCCCTTCGAGGTCGAAAAGAGCACCGACGATCTCAAGACAGTCGGCAAGCCGGCCGTCAGGATCGACGGTCTCGACAAGATCAGCGGTGCCGCGCAATTCGTCGACGATATCGATTTTGGGCCCGGGTTGCTGCACGCTGCCATCGTCGAGAGCCCTCACGCCTACGCGAAGATCGTCTCCATCGACACGTCCAAGGCCGAGGCGGCAGCGGGCGTTGTGCGGGTTGCCACCGGCGCGGACTTCCCATACAAGTTCGGCATGTACATGGAGGATCGCTACATCTTCGCTCAGAACCACGTCCGTTTCGTGGGCGAGCAAGTGGCTGGTGTCATCGCGAGGAGCCATCGCGACGCTGTGCACGCAGCCAAGCTCATTGAGGTCGAGTACGAGGTCCTGGAGCCGCTTCTCGACCCGAGGAGTGCAGTCGCCGACGGTGCCGAACTGGTCCATCCCGACCTCGATGAGTATGTCCATGTCCCCTGGTTCTTCCCACAGGACGACACGAACATCGCCCACTGGAGGAAGATCCGGAAGGGCGACACTGAGAAGGCCTTCGCCGAGGCCGACTACGTGCTCGAAGACACCTACCACGTGCCGCGCTACGCGCACTGCGCCATCGAACCGCACGTGACGGTCAGCCGACTCGATCAGTCAGATCGGCTCACGGTCTGGACTGCATCCCAATCACCGCATACGCAGCGCCACCTGTTTGCCGAAGCGCTCGCACCTCTGGGCTTCACCCACAAGGACGTTCGCGTGATCACGCCGTACGTCGGCGGTGGATTCGGCGGGAAAGCCGGTGTCTCCATGGAGATCCTCGGTGCTGCCATGGCGACGCTCGTGAAGGGCCGGCCGGTCAAGCTGCGCTGGACCAGGGAGCAGGAGTTCTACAACACCTATCAGCGCCAGGGCGTCGTCGCCGAGCTCAAGGTCGGTGTCATGAACGACGGCACACTAACGGCCGTTGAGCACAAGCTCTACTGGGATGCCGGGGCATATGTCGAGTACGGCGCCAACGTCGTCAACGCCGCTGGCCTGTCGGCCACCGGCCCGTACCGTGTGCCCAACATCACCAATGACTCGCTGTGCATCTACACGAATCTCCCCCCGGGTGGTCCGTACCGTGGCTTCGGGTACTCCGAATTCCATTTCGGGCTTGAGTCACACATGGATCGAATCGCCGAGGCAATCGGGATGGACCCGGTCGATTTCCGACGCAAGAACGCGATCGTTGAGGGTGACGAGCTCGCCTATGGAGCTCACATGAATCCGTCCGGCATGATCGAGGCGATCGACAAGACCGCTGCGGCCATCGACTGGGGTGTCGAGGAAACCTCCGACAACCCGAACACCGTGATCGGCAAGGGTCTTGCCCTGTTCTGGAAGGCGCCGGCGATGCCGCCGAACGCCTCATCGGCCTCGTTCCTCAAGTTCAACGAGGACGGCAGCATCAACATCACCGTGTCCGGCATGGAGCTCGGTCAGGGATACCTCACCGTCATGGCGCAGATCGCGAGCGAGATCCTCACCGTCCCCGTGAACAAGATCCGGGTGGAGACACCGGACACCGACCGGAACCCCTACGAATGGCAGACCGTTGCCAGCCACGTCACATGGAGTTCGGGACTGGCGGTCGAGAAGGCAGCCATCGAGGCGAGAGGCAAGATCTTCGACGTCATTCACGAGGTGTACGGCTTCGAGGATGATTCGTTGTACCTCGAGGACGAAGCAGTCAAGTGTCGAACCGATGCCAGTTTCTCGAAGCCGTTGCGTGAATTCGTCATCGACGGCATCCAGACCGAGGAAGGAACCTGGCGCGGTGGGCCAATCATTGCCAGCGGCAAGTTCATGCCCGAGTTCACGAACGCGATCAGCGATCCGGAGACCGGCCAGGGAGGCCATCCCAACGTGCATTACACGGTTGGGGCAACTGGTGTTGTTCTTGAGATCGACACGGACACAGGTCGTATCTGGGTGCGCAAGGCAGCGCTGGCCGTCGACGCCGGCCGGGCCATCAACCCGGACCTCGTGAACGGTCAGATCACCGGCGGCCTCGTCCAGGGTCTTGCAACCGTTCTGTACGAAGACATGCGCTTCGACGAGAACGGGAAGATGATGAACCCGACGTTCACCGACTACAAGATCCCGACGGCCTTCGACATCCCCGACGAGATCATCCCGATCATCGTCGAGGTGCCACAGCCCGATGGCCCGTTCGGAGCCAGGGGCGTGGGTGAGCACACGATGATCGGAGCTGCACCGGTGATTGCCAACGCCGTTTACAACGCACTAGGGGTCCGCATCAAGTCGATGCCGATCACACAGGAGAAGGTCGCGATGGCGATCCTTGAGAAATCCAAGACAACAGAAGGAGCGAACTGAGAATGTCCGTTGATCTAGAAAAGATTCTTCGGCCCATCGATTCGGAGATGGCGCCGTACGAACCGAAGTACATGCTGCTCGCCAGCGGTGAGGCAGCCGTGGTTCGTGCCGTCGACCGGGATGAGATCCCGGATCTGCTGAAGCACGTCGAGCCGCTGCTACACGTGGAGCGTGACTACTACGACGTCGTCGCATCGCGTGTCTACGCGGAGCTGCTGTCTCACTATCAGTACCGTTTCCAGGACCAGTACGTCCTTGCCGTGCAGGTCGATGGAGAGCTGGCAGCCATTGTCAATGGTCGCCAGGTGACTCCGAACCTGGGCTTGTCGTTGCACACCCTGGCCCTGCGCCGCGGCCTGCGCATCGGCGCTCATGCCTTCGCGGCGAAGATGGAGTACCACTTCGATGTGCTCGGTCATGACGAGGTCCTGATTGTCGCCGAGTCACCGATCGGATTCCGCCGGTGGATGATCGAGTACAAACTCGAGAAGCGATTCGAGATTCCCCACGAGCTCGGCGGTGTCCCCTCATGGGCGTTGACTCGTGAGCTGTTCGACGCCGCGAGGTCCAGCCTCGTCGTTGGTCGGAGACCGGTTCCACCGGAGATTCTCGACAAGGCCATGGAAGCGATCCTTCCGCCGTCGGATCCGCCGACGCCTGCCCTTGACCCGCTATCCGCGACCCGCTCGCAGTATGACCCGACCGCATCCGCTCTCATGGTGCAGCGTTGGGCGATGGAGGAGGGGTTGCAGGATGCGTGACGTCTACGTAGCCGGTATTGGCATCACGACCTTCACCCGGTTGGAATTCGCGCTGTCCGAGATCGCGTCCTATGCGTCAATGATGGCGCTCAAGGATGCAGGGATTACAGAGGTTGACCAGGTCTATGTGGCCAACATGGGAAGCCCCAGGGTCAATCACCAGACGGCACTCGCGAGTGCCGTCGCGGACAGCCTGAGCCTCACTCCCGCTGGTGCCGCGGCCATCGAGAATGGACCGGCTTCTGGCGGCTCTGCGATCAAGGCTGGGTACCAGGCCGTTGCTTCCGGAATGGACGATGTCGTTCTTGTGGCCGGTGTGGAGCGGATGCGCGAGGTCAACGGCCTCGAAGCGACCGATTTCGTCGCGACGCTGACCCATCCGATCGCCGAGTACATCTACGGAGTGACACTTCCGGCGCACGCTGCGATGTTCACCCGTCTCTACATGGACAAGTACGGGGTTACCGAGCGTCACCTTGCGATGGTTGGAGTCAAGAACCAGAACGCTGCGCTCAACAACGAATGGGCACATCTCCAGCAAGAGATATCCCTCGAGGGCATCCTTGATTCCCCTGAGGCGATGACCAACAACCCGTACGTCGCAGAGCCACTGCGGTTCTTCGATGCTTGTCCGGTCTCCGACGGTGGCGCAGCCATCATTCTCGTTTCTGAAGAGAAGGCGAAGGAGCTCGGTGGACCGATGATCAAGTTGAGCGGCGTTGGTCAGGCAACTGACACCCATACCGTTCATGAACGCGAGGAACCGACGGATCTTCTCGCGGTTCGCAAGGCTGCAGCCGATGCGTTCGCAATGGCGGGCAAGACGCCAGAAGACGTCGACGTTGCCGAGCTCCACGATGCGTTCACGATCCTCGAGATCGTCGAGAGCGAAGAGGTCGGGTTCTTCCCCAAGGGCGAAGGACACATCGCTCTCGAGAAGGGCGAGACAGCGCTCGGTGGCAAGATCCCCATCAATGTCGGTGGAGGTCTCAAGGGCCGCGGTCACCCGGTCGGAGCGACCGGTATCGCGCAGGCATGGGAGATCGTGACCCAGCTGCGTGGAGACGGCGAAGCTCGCCAGGTCGAGGACGCAGAGGTTGGATTCACTTGCAACTTCGGCGGCTTCGGTAACAACGTTGTTTGTCTCGTGTTCGAGAAGGAGGCCTGATGGCTCGGGAAATCTACGCCTACAAGTGCCGCCTGTGCGACACGGAGCACTACCCGTTCCGGATGGTGTGCAAGAACTGCAAGCAGAACGACTTCTTCGAGTTCGACACGGTTCCGCTTCCGCGGGACGGCAAGCTGTTGACCTACACACGGGTCTACAACCTGCCGCCGCAGTACGAGGTTCCGACGCTCGGACTTGGTATTGTCGAGCTGGAGAACGGGATGCGGATGTTGGGGCAACTCGACATCGACGAACCGAAGGCCGGCATGGCCGTGAAAGGAAGCGTCGAGATCGTGCGTGAAGAGACGTACGACAACTACTACGGGATGGTGTTCAGAGGAGCATGATCTAATTGTCATACCTTGATGGCAGCCAGCGAAGACTGGGCAGCGCAACAAGGGGGGGTGGCTGCTTATTTGCTGCACCATCAATCAATGACAAGCCCGCGACAGTTTTCGCCACCGGAAGCGGTACGGGTCAGGTACGGGCAACAAGCTCGACATATAGGAAAGGGAGTCACCTCGATTGGGGTGGCTCTCTTCGCGATTGGGAGAGGAAAACCCTATGGAAATGACGATGCAAAAGAAGACGGTGCTGGGCTTGCAGCACGTCGTGGCCATGTTCGGAGCAACGGTCCTTGTGCCGTTGTTGACAGGACTCAATCCGTCGGTGGCATTGCTTGCCGCCGGAGTTGGTACGTTGCTGTTCCACCTTGTGACCAAGCGGATGGTGCCGGTATTCCTGGGTTCGTCATTTGCGTTCATCCCAGCGATCATCCTCGCCACCGAACGTGACTACACGTGGGCAGCAATCGGACTCGGGATCATGGCCGCCGGTGTCCTCTACACCGCGATGAGCCTCCTTGTGGCGGCAGTCGGTCACGAAGTGATCCAGCGAGTTTTCCCGCCGATCGTGACCGGACCGGTCATCATCGTCATCGGAATCACGCTGGCGCCGATCGCCATCAATATGTCAGAGGGTGCCTGGTGGTTGGCGCTCGTCACGATGCTGACCGCGGTCATTGCGGCGGTGTTCTTCAAAGGCTTGTTCCGGATGCTGCCGATCCTCACTGCAGCGGTCGTCGGCTACATCCTCGGAGCAATCTTCTTCCCTGACTTCAGCTTCGCTGCTGTCGGTGAGGCAGCGTGGGTCGGTCTTCCCGAGTTCACATGGGGCTTTGGAGACATCTCATGGGCACCGGTTGCTCTCATCGCACCGATCGCGTTCGTGACCATGATCGAGCATGTCGGTGACATCATGGCCAACGGCAGTGTTGTCGGAAAGGACTTCTTCGAGGAGCCCGGCCTGGAGCGAACGCTCCTCGGCGACGGTATCGCGACGCTGTTCGCCGGTCTGATCGGTGGCCCACCGAACACGACGTATTCGGAGAACACGGGCGTGCTGGCCGTCACGAAGGTGTACGACCCGCTCATCCTCCGAATCGGTGCGGGTTTCGCAATCGTGCTTGCCCTGATTCCGAAACTGGCCGCCATCCTGAGGACCACACCGGTTCCAGTACTTGGCGGACTGTCGATCGTTCTCTTCGGAATGATCGCAGCGGTCGGTTTGAGGACACTGGTGAACGCACAGGTCGACTTCATGAAGAGTCGCAACATGATCGTTGTTGGACTGATCCTCGTGTTCGGTCTTGGTGTCAGCGGTCTTACCAATACCCTTGCCATCGGTGATGTGCCGATCTCGGGTCTCGCACTTGCCGCCGTCGTTGGCGTGATCGTCAATCTGATTCTGCCGGAACCGGCAGAAGAGGACGAATTCGCAATGGCTCCGGACGTCGAGTAGCAATCAACAGACGCTGAGAGGGGCCGGCATCGCCGGCCCCTCTTGCTTTGGGCTACCGGTTCCCACTTCCGCTTCCGAGTTCCCCATTCACCCTCAATCCACGAGGTGAGGCATCTTTCCAACGGTCCTCGCCTTGTGGGAGGACGGGCGAGCTTGCGAGCCAGGAGGGGGATGCAGAGGGAGTTGAGGTTTCAGGTTTCAGGTTTCAGCATCACACACTTGAGGAAGCCGTCGCGCGATCCTCAGCGAGTTCAACCACGGGCTCGTCGGGAGAGACCACACGATGATCCGACCGGCCGCTCCTAGTCAGAATCTGACTACGTAACCCGGTCGGTTTTGATAGATATCGCCACACCGATTCTTGTACGATGCCGGGAACGGGGTGGATGAAGAACGCCGCGACGCGTAGCCATCCCGATCATGAGGAGGAGCCGATGAGCAGGATGCCCTACCGTTCGAAAGTCTTCTTGGTATTGCTGGTGGTGATCACCACACTCGCTGCGGCTGCGTGCAGCAGTGATTCCGGTGAGGAAGCGGCCGACGGCGAAACGATCTCTGTCTTCGGCGCCTTCGCCACCCAGATCGAAGAACCGTGGGACGGGGTCATCCACCGCGCGTTGCTTGCCGAGGAAGAAGCAGGGAACATCACCTACGAGTTCACGGATGACATCGGCTACTCGGGCGACATGGAACGGATCCTCACCGAGGTGTCCGAGCAAGACAAGCCCGACATCATCTTCGGTGATGCATTTGGGAACGAGGATGCGGTTCGGCGGGTCGCTGCTGCATACCCGGACATAGCGTTCGTCTTCGGATCAGGCGGCGGACCGGCAGATCCGAACTTCTCAGTGTTTGACAACTGGATTCATGAGCCGGCCTATCTCGCTGGCATGCTCGCCGGCGGACTCACCACTTCTGGCGTCGTTGGCGTGGTCGGGGGCCATCCGGTTCCTGAGGTCAACCGCATCACGAACGCGTTCGTCGCTGGTGCTCAGTCGACGAACGAGAGTGTCGAAGTGAAGGTCACGTTCATCAACAGTTGGTTTGATCCGGCAGCAGCCAAAGAAGCAGCTCTCGCCCAGATCGATGCAGGCGCGGATGTGCTCTACGCCGAACGGTTCGGTGTGATCGAGGCAGCCCAGGAGAAGGGCGCGTTCTCATTCGGCAACATGTCGGATCAGCAGGAGCTTGCTCCGGAGAGCGTCGTGTCGAGTGTGGTCTGGGACATGGCGCCGACAGTGGCCTATGTCATTGATCAGGTAGCCGCTGGCGCCTATACGGCACAAGATCTCAAGGACTTCAGCATGCTTGCCAAGGGAGGCGCCTCGCTGGCTCCGATCAACACGTCCGTGACCGGAGGAGTGGATCAAGCACTCATCGACATGGTGGAGGCCACAGAGGCAGACATCAGGAGTGGTGTCTTCCGGGTGAACATCAACGAGGAAGAACCCGCTGGATCAATCGGCGGCTGATCTCGACGAATGACAGCGACAGGTGACTCCTTGACGACTCCAGTTGTCGAACTGAGGTCGATCAGCAAACGTTTCGGAGACGTGCTGGCAAACGACGGTGTCAACCTGTCGCTGTGGGGTGGAGAGGTTCACGGTGTTCTCGGCGAGAATGGTGCCGGGAAGACAACCTTGATGCGCATTCTCTACGGTCTCTCGGCTCCCGATGAGGGAGAGATCCATGTCGATGGTGCCCCAGCGAACATAGCGTCACCGAAGGGTGCCATAGACGCCGGAATCGGGATGGTGACACAGCACTTCGCTCTCGTGAAGCCGATGACCGTCACCGAGAACATCATCCTCGGTCGAACTGGTGGACGGATACTTGACCCAGCGCGAGCGAAGTCTCTCGTGGAGAACGCTTCTGAGCGTTTCGGAATCGATGTGGATCCCGATCGCCGTCTCGTGGACCTCTCAGTGGGCGAGCAGCAACGCGTGGAGATTCTCAAGGCGCTCTATAGGGATTGTCGCGTTCTCATCCTTGACGAACCGACAGCGGTGCTCACTCCGCAGGAGATCAGGACCCTGTTCGCAACGCTCGACAAACTTCGGGCCAGCGGTATGGCCATCGTCTTCATCAGCCACAAGCTTCCTGAGGTGATGGAGTTGACGGATCGGGTAACGGTTCTTCGTCACGGGAAGGTCGTTCACACAACCGAGACCGATGAGGTCGATGCTGCAGGATTGGCGTCGTGGATGGTGGGGCGCCCTGCCGAAGCACTGCAACCTCGACTCGGAGTCGAGTCTGGAGAAAAGGTACTTGAGGTCTCAGACCTGTCGGCGAATGGCCGACTCGGCCTTCCAGCGCTTTCCGGTGTCGACTTCGATGTCGCCTCTGGCGAGATTCTCGGGGTGGCCGGTGTCTCAGGCAATGGTCAAACCGAGCTCGCCGAGGTGCTGTCGGGGATGCGGAAACCGACTGCCGGATCCATCATGGCGAACGGGGCTGAGATCGCTGGCAGGAATCCGAACCAGGTTGTCGCTGCGGGAGTCGGTCGGATTCCGGAGGATCGCCACGAGGCGTTGGTTGGTGATATGTCGGTCGCCAACAACCTGATGTTGGAGCATCTCGAGGAAGTCGGAAAGGGATTCGTTCTCGATCGCGATCGGATTCGGGCAAATGCACTTGATCTGATCGACAGATTCTCGATCAAAGCTGGTCCCGACGATCTCGTGAAGACGCTCTCGGGCGGAAACATCCAGAAGGTCCTGCTTGCTCGTGTACTGGTTCGAGAGCCGCGTGTGATCGTGGTTTCCCAACCGACACGTGGGCTTGACATAGGGGCCACGGCGTATGTGCGAAGTGAGCTGCTGGCGATGCGTCAGAAGGGGGCCGCAATCGTTCTCATGAGCGAGGATCTCGATGAATTGCTTCAGCTGTCGGACCGGTTGATCGTCCTCTACGACGGTCGGATCGCAGGCCGCGTGAATGCACCGGAGGCTGATCGCGATCAACTGGGCCTGTTGATGGCAGGGCACACGGAGGTGGCGTGACGTGGAACATTGGAGACGAGGAGCGACGACAGCAGGCCTCATCGTATTGGGCACCTTTGTTATCACGGCACCGTTCATCATGTTGGCCGGCGCCAATCCATTCGCCGCCTATGTCGAATTCCTCATATCACCACTGACATCCCGATTCTCCGCTCAGGAAGTACTGGTCTCGTCGATCCCGTTGATTCTCACCGGCGTGTCGGTAGCGTTGGCATTCCGCGCCGGGTACTGGAACATCGGTGCCGAGGGACAACTGCTCATGGGGGCTGTTGCCGGTGCCGCAGTCGGCATGCTTGCCGGAAATCAATCGCGCTTTCTCGTTCTGCCCGCTGTGGTCCTTGCCGGCGCAGCGGCGGGAGCGCTCTGGGCACTCGTGCCCGCCCTGCTCCGTGTCAGACTCGGAATCGATGAGGTCGTCACAACACTGCTGCTGAATCCCGTAGCACTCCTGGTTGTGATGGCGCTTCTCAATGGACCGTGGGCAGACCCCGAGACTGGCTTCCCGGAGTCCGAGCGGATCGCAGAGTCAGCGCAGTTTCCGATCCTGATCCCGAGATCGAGACTCCACCTCGGCTTCCTGATCGGGTTGGCAATAGCGGCCCTGGTGTGGTTCGTGCTGTCTCGAACCGTTGCGGGTCTTCGGGTACGTGCTGTCGGCTCTGGGCCCAACGCTGCTCGATTCGCCGGAATCAGTGTTGGACGCACGCTGCTAACGGTCGCTCTGACGAGTGGAGCCATTGCGGGGATTGCCGGAGCGAGCGAGGTGAGCGGAATCCAGTACCGGCTCACAAGCGGGCTCTCGGCAGGGTTCGGCTACACGGGCATCGTGGTGGCGACGCTCGGAGCCCTGGCGATGCCCACGGTTGTGCTCGCGGCGTTGTTGCTTGCGGATCTCAATGTTGGAGCTGGGTCGGCCGGTCGTGTCCTGGGTGTTCCGTCGCAACTGGGGGATGTCATCGAGGCAACGGTCCTCCTGGTAACCGTCGGCGTCCTGGCTTACCGGAGGTACCACCACAAGGTGCGGGAACCTGTGGTTGATGATGCGTCGGGAGAAGGTGCCCTGGCAGAAGTCGTGGAGGTGGACACATCGTGATCTTCCTGTTCGATGTCCTGACTGCAACCCTGAGAAACGCAACCCCTCTTGTCTTCGGGGTGGTCGGGGAGACATATGCAGAAAAGGCCGGGATCCTCAATCTCGGGATTGAAGGGACCATGTACGCAGGTGCGTTCTTCGGATTCGCGGCGGCAGCCGTTACCGGATCGCTTGAGCTTGGAATCCTCGCAGCCATCATTGTGGGAGTGGCTTCCGGAGCGATCATGGGCCTCTTCAGTGTGACCCTCGGAACAAGCCAACACGTTGCAGGGATCGGTCTGACACTGGGTCTCATCGGGATCTCCGAGTTCATCAATCGCCTCTACTTCGGCAGCTCGCAAGGCCTGCGCCGTATCGAGTCCTACCGACTGCTGGAACCGTTTGGACCGGACAATGTCTTCAGTCAGTACGCGTTGACCTACGTCGCTTTCCTGGTCGTGGCCCCGCTCGGGTGGTGGGTGCTGCGATCAACGTCATTCGGGCTGGGAACCCGGGCGGTGGGTGAGAATCCGGAGGCTGCGGATGCGGCTGGCTTGTCCGTTTCCTTCTACCGCTACATGGCGTTGATGATCGGCAGCGCTCTCGCAGCTGTTGGCGGCGCGTTCATCACCTTGGCAACCCTTGGAACCTTCACCCTTGGCATCATCGCAGGACGAGGGTGGGTTGTGATCGCCCTCGTGATCTTCGGACGGTGGCGGATCTGGCGTGGTGTGGTCGGGGCTCTCGTCTTCGCAGGCGTCTTCTCCCTGCAACTGCGCCTCCGGATCCTTCCCGGTTGGGACACCGTGCCGTTCGAACTCCTGCTCGCTATGCCGTATCTGGTTGTCGTCGCTGCGTTGGCGATATCGGGTCGGAACGTCGAGTATCCGGGAGCGTACTTGAAGCCCTATAGGAGGGACTGATGACCGAAGATGATGCCCGCTTTCTGGCGATGGCGATTGAGCAGGCGAAGATCGGCTTGTCCGAAGGGGGCATCCCCATTGGCGCTGTGCTTGCTGCAGATGGCGAATCACTTGGCGCAGGTCGCAATCGCAGAATCCAACTCGGGTCTCCGATCCGGCATGGAGAGACGGATGCCCTGGAGATCGCCGGACGCCAACCAGCCGCCGTGTATCAACGTTCCACGATGTACACGACGCTCTCGCCGTGCGACATGTGCACCGGTGCGATTCTGCTCTACGGGATACCCCGTGTCGTGATCGGCGAGAATCGGACCTTCATGGGCGGGGAGGACCTGCTTCGGAGCCGTGGTGTCGAGGTTGTCGTTGCTGACGACTCCGAGTGTGTCCGGATGATGGAGGAGTTCATCAGCGAGAATCCAGAGTTGTGGAACGAGGACATCGGCGAGTAGCCCGCGGTGCACCTGCACGGAACCGACAGCAGGTCTCCGTTCTCGGATATCGGATATCCGAACGTTCGGCTACGCCTCACTCTCGGATGTCGGATGTCGGTCATGGGAGTATGCAGTCGTTCCGGTACCCTTTCGGAGATCCCAACATCCCGGAGTTCACATGCGTTCGCGTCACATCACCGTTCTGGTCCTCGCCCTCGGACTTCTCGCTGCAGCCTGTTCCGGTGCTGAAGCTGGCGACGCCGATGCCGAGGCGGCCGGCACGACGACGACGGCGGTGACGGACGAGACCCCCGACACAACCTCGACAACCCAAGATATCCCGGAGGAGGGATTCATCGTGCAAGATGGAGACACCGTCGACGTCCACTACGTAGGAACACTCGATGACGGCTCGCAGTTCGACTCGTCACGCGATCGCGGCACGCCGTTCACATTCACCGTGGGCACGGGTCAGGTGATCTCCGGCTTCGATGAAGCAGTCAGAGGCGGGAAGGTCGGCGATGTGAACACAGTTCGCATGGAGCCGAAGGATGCCTATGGCGAGTGGAGCGAAGAGAACGTCATCGAGGTCCCTCTCAATCCCGACCAGGACGATGTCAAGGTCGGCGATGAGGTGTACCTCACGAACGGCCAGCCAGCAATCGTCCTCGAGGTAACCGATGAAACGGTCAAGCTCGATGTCAACCACCAGCTGGCCGGTGAGGCACTTACGTTCGAGATCGAGATCCTCGCGATCACCCGCGGCTAGACACTCCATTCGTCGCTCCGAGCGCTCCCTCCCAGATCGCCCGGAAGGTCTCCGAGCTCTCTTCGAGTTCGGCCGCTGTTCCGACGGCAACGACCCGGCCCTTGTCCATGACCACGACACGATCTGCTCGCGCCAGAGCGGCGTGACGATGGGACACAACGAGTGTTGCCACCCTGCCCCGTTCTTCGAACAGGCGCGACCACATCAGGCGCTCGGTCTCGACGTCAAGCGCCGAGGACACATCGTCGAGAACCAGCAACTGCGGAACGCGTGTCAGCATGCGAGCCGTCGCCGTGCGCTGAATCTGGCCGCCGGAGAGTCGCACGCCGCGGGGCCCGATCATCGTCCCGAGGCCTTCGGCCATCATGTCGATATCGTGACCCATGGTGGCAATATGGATCGATTCGTCCAGGATGCCATTGTCGGATAGGCCGTCGTGCATTGCCGCACCAAGCACGAGGTTGTCCTCGAGTGACATCGAGAACAGCCTCGGGACCTGAGGCGTGTACGCCGCCCGCGGTGGCACCATCCATGTCGAAGCATCCTCGATGTCTCTGTCGTTCCACTCGAGAGAGCCCGCTTCTGCGGGCAGCAGTCCGAGAACCGTGCGCAGGAGGGTTGTCTTTCCGGATCCGATCTTCCCTGTGACCACGACGAACTCGCCCTCGTTGACCTCGAGGTCGATGTCATCGATTCCGTTGCTCGATCCGTTGTAGTGGTAGGTGAGGCCTTCCACTCGCAGTGATCGGAACGGCTCGCTCGCCGGTTCGACGCGTGCGATGGGTGCGCCCCCGTCGTCGAGGTGGATCGGCGTCGGGATGAACAACCGCTTCCACGCCTTACCCGACAACGTGTTCGTCAGACGGTCGATGCTTACGCTGCCCTGCTTGGAACGCGCTACGAAGATGCCGTAGAAATACCCGGCATCTGTCGTGAGATTCAGCAGGTAGACGAACAAAGCGAACTCACCAAGCGAGATACCCGTTGAGCCACTGATCCCGAGCCTCCCGGCTGCAAGCAGCAGCACGAGACCCGTTCCGACGTTCACGGCGCTCCGGAACACGTTGAGGAGCACTGCGCTCAGCGTGCGGTCACGCACCATCTTCGACCTGCGAACCTCGTTCAGTTCCCTGAAGTGTTCGAGCATGTAGGACTCGGCGCCAGCGACCTTGACGGATTGTGTTGCGTTGAACGTCTCCCCGAGAAATCCGGTGATCGCCTCAGTCGCATCTCTTGCTTCTGTGCGATACCGACGTATCAATCCGCCCGTGCGATTCGCCACGAAGGCAACGACGGCGATCGGCACAGCGACTGCCATGGTGATTGTCGGATCGATCGTCCACAGAATCACGAACGAGACCGTGCCGGAGATGAGCGCACCGACGAAGTCGACCGTGATGTCGAACGGTTCGATGACGTGTTCCACGTCGTCACGGAACCGACTGACGATCTCGCCGGGGGTCTCGTCCAATGCAGCAGCGCCGGGGAGCTCGTAGATCCTGACGAGCAGGTTCTTGCGCATGAGCGCCGCCGCCCGGAAGAGCAGCGAGGCGTGGTTCCGCATGCCGAGGAAGATGAACACGGCTCGTCCGAACGCATAGGCGCCGAGCGCCGTGACGGTCAGGACGAGTGTTGTTGTGTCGATTCCCACAGCGAGCGCGTCGAAGTACCTCGCTGCGATGACACCGACGGCGATCGGCATCGTCCAGATCGAGGTCCAGATGAAAAGGGCCCAGATGTACCGGAACGGCTGCTGACGCGCCATCTTCCAGAGCACCGCGGCGAACCAGCGTGGTTTGAGATTCGTCATGCGAGGGCTTCCTCCATTCCTGCTGTAAGGAGTCGCGAGAAGACGGACTCTGAGTCCGCTTGTAGCGTCTCGCGTTCCCCGTGCTCGATGACCTTTCCGTCCTCGAGGATCACGATGTCGTCGGCGCGCGCCACCGTGTCGAGCCTGTGAGCGATCAGGATCGCTGTCCGGTTCTCGAGGAGATGGTCGACTGCGCGCTCCAGCAGAGCCTCTGTTGCCGGGTCGAGTCTCGACGAGGCTTCATCGAGCACGACGATGCCGGGATCCCGCAGGAATACCCGCGTGAAGGCAAGAAGCTGGGCCTGGCCAGCGGACAGCCCACCGCTCCCGGACTCGAGCATGGTGTCGAGACCCGACGGCAGCGACGAGAGCCACTCGTCCAACTCGAGACGATGGATCACGTCGATGAGGAGACTGTCTTCGATTGTGCTGTTGAAGAACGTGAGATTGTCCCGAACGGTTGCCCTGAACAGCTGAACATCCTGGGTCACCATCGCGACCTTTTGCCTCAGTTCGTCAAGATCGACGTTCCATGTCGCTGTGCCACCAATCCGCACTTCACCGTCCTGCGGCTCGTACAGACGGGCGGCCAATCGCGCGATCGTTGACTTGCCCGAGCCGGTTCTGCCGAGGAGACCTACGACGCGTCCCGGAGCGATGTCGAATGAGACATCGTCGAGCACGATCTCGGCTCCGGCCTCATCGTCGTACGCGAACGTGACTGCATCGAACTGCACCCTCAGTGGGCCGTCAGCGAGCTTCTCCTGCGAGCGCTGTTCCAGCCTCGTCGTTCGGGCGAAGAGCTCCTGGACGCGGTCGATTGATGCACCTGCCTTCTGCAGGTCGACGAGTTGCTCCCTGATCTCCTCGATGGGGCGATGCGCCATCTCCACGTAGTGAGCGGCGATGTACACGGCTCCGAGCGTCAGAGATCCCACTCCGAGCAGCCATGCGCCGGTGACGTACACGAGTCCGAGCGAGAGGAAGTACAGCACCATCGAGGAACTCCACATCATCGCCCAACCGGTCCATCCCCTGACGACCTGAGGCAGCCACTTGCGCTGGATGCCATCGAACTTGGCGAGCATGAACGGAACCGCTCCGTTCGCTTCGATGTCTTCGGTGCCGTCTACCTGTTCGCCGACATAGCCGTGGAACTCTGCGCTGGTCGCGCGGATGTCCTTCTGCCAGGGGACCGTGATCGCGTGGATCTTGCCCATCCACAGGAACGTGCCCATTGTGAGCAACCCGATGGCGAGAGCGATGATCCACGACTCGAACGCCAACATCACGATGATGCCGATAAGCAGGACGCCGTTGCCGACGACCTTGATCATCATCGCTGAGAAGAAGTTCGACAGCGCGGTCACATCGCCGTCGATCCGCTCGATCAGCTCACCCGGACTGGTGCCTTTGTGAAAGCCCATGTCCAGATGGAGGATGTGGCCTGTCAGGTCCGCTCGTAGCTCGTTGGTGGCGGACCATCCGATGTCTTCGGCGAGGTAGGTCGCCCACACCGACAACAGGCTGTGGGACACGGCAACGATCATGAACGCCACGGCGAGCGGGATCAACCGAGATACGGATGTGCCTTCTATGGCACCATCGATGAATCGCTTGATCAACTGAGGGTTGACGAGCTGAAGCGCGATCGTTGTGATCAGGACGACGGCGAGCAGCACTGCCCTACGGCGGTGGGGCCGGAGGTATCCGGTGAAGAGTTTGAAATATGCGGCTACGGGAATCATGCGTGGTCCTTGATGGATCGAGGGGTCGAGGCAGGTACTGTCAACGGCGAACCGTCACCTGAGGTGGATCTCGAGAGCGGGGAGAAGGCTGTTTCTACAGCGTTTTCGGGCGCGCGAGAGCCGGTGATGCGGATGACTGAGACAGTCTGATCATCGACCCTCCTAAATCGCTAACCCGGTCCCCAAGGACCAGATGCCACCAGTCTGGTCTTGACGTCCCGAGATGTCAAGACCAGAACATCCGATGTCCGATATCCGATATCCGACTTCCGAGAGCGAAGCGTTCCGACTTCCGTTCTAGAGGAGATGCACCACGACCATTGCTCCCAGCATTGCGGTTGAGTTGGTGCCGATATGTGCGAGCCAGGCTGCGTAGGTGCTATTGGCATAGAGACGGATCCAGAGGAACCCGAGTCCGGCGACGAATGTTCCGGCGATCGCTCCGGCAATGGCGATCACGAGTCCGATCGCGCCCGTGAACAGGTTTCCCGCCGGATTGGTCTGAAGCGTGTCGAGGGTCGGCAGGATGTGCCACAGACCGAACAGAACGGAGGTCATCAGCCCTGCCACCAGTACTGAGCGCCTCCGGATCAGCATCCCGAAAACGATCCCCCTGAACAGGACCTCCTCGTAGAGGGCGGTTGCGAGGGGGATTCTCACGAATGCTTGGTAGAAGCCCCATGCGGCAGAGTTCTCGATGATGCGATCGTCCTTGAAGGCTTCCCGTGTTGCAGGTATCACGATCGCTATGGCTACGCCGATTGCGATGACCCCGATGACAACGACGCCGACTGCGACCCCCTGTCTCCGGCGATCCTTGCGGAGTCCCATCGTGGTCCAAGTCGTACCGGCTCGGCGTGCGATGAGAAGTGCAACAGCGAGGATGCCGAGGTTGAAGGGAATGTGCCAGACATCAGATAGGACCTCGTTCGAGATGACGTTGGCGTATCCGGCGAGCGCAAGGATTGCGACGAGATGCCAGATGTGTGTGTCGTGTGGCCGAGGAGGGGTCTTGAGCCAGTAGGAAGGACGCCACATCCGTTCCCAATCTTCGAGCGGCCACGACCACGCCTGTTCGTGTCCCGTTGTTCTGAGGTCCTTGCCCATGGGGCGAACGTAGTACGTAGTACGTAGTACGTAGAACAACCCGACCTCCGAAGATGCCTCTTCGCTGAGAGCCGTGAGCTGAGAGTTGGGAAGATTCCGTCTTTGCCGTCCATCCTTTGTTCTCTGTTCTCTGCCCTCTGTTCTCTGCCCTATCCTTCTGGCATGGCCATCTTGCATGCGTTCAAACAGTCGGTACTCGATCTCGGTCGAGGCGAGGCGAAGACCAAGGCCCGACCACTCACGATCGATGACGAGACGTTGGATCGTTCCGCAGCTGGACTCGATCGCAGGGATTCAGAACGTGCCGTGTTGTTCTGGTTGCTGTCGGATCGAGCGCTCTTCTACGTCGTCGGCGATGACCCGCACGACCACACGTACCGGATTCCCTACGAAGCGTTCACCGACATAAGCCTTGATTACGACGAGAACGAAGAGTTCCTTCCCTGGTACGTCCGGATCTCCATTTCGGCTGATGGTGACGGCGTGATCACGCGGCTCGAACCAGGAGCCAATCCCGACCATCCGTTGGGGGCTCTTCCACCCGTTGAGATCGACCTTACGGAGCGTGCTCGACTGGCCCGCGGGGAAGCGGTGCCTCTGTCTGGTTTCGGCACCTGTCCGAAGAAGTTCCGGAGCGCACTTGAGCGTCGGATGGAGCTGGCCGGAATTTCGCTCTCGATCACCGGAGCGGAGGCAGCGGAGCGGACTCGGCTTCATATGCGCAAGCCCACTGTGTAGCTCCACCCATTCTGTGGGCTGGAGATACCGGGTCTTCCCGTCGCGAATCCTGGGTTCGTAACGGAGTTCTCAGGTATCGAGGATCTTGATGTCGTGACCACCGCAGGTGCGGCAGACCATCGTGGGAGCCTCTGCGGGGTCCGGAGTCATCTTGGTACCGCACTCCTTGCAGAAGTTGGCGCTGCGGTAGTGGGTGGTCCCACATGAGGGGCAGTCGGACCAGTCCTCGGCCGTTGCATCGATGCCTTCCGGCTCGCTTTCGGGCTCGTCTTCTGGATCGGCATCGAATGTCGGTGGAGGCCTGGGGGACCAGAAGGTGTCTTCTTCCTCTGTGGCCTCAGGGGGGAACGGAGGATCGGGTTCTGTGTCGGGCGAGACCGAGCGAGCGTGTGTGGTCTCGGGAACGGCTCGCCCGGATGCATCGAGGGAGAACAGCCCGATGCCCTGTGTTTCGGCAATCGAGCGTGCACCTGGTGAGAATCCGGAGGGGGAGAAGAGGAGGAGCCTCTTGCCCGGACCGGCAGCACGCATCAGAGCCAGAACAGAGGATTGCTCGACCGGTCCTTCGCTTGATCGAACCCGGACGTAGGCGTTCTCAGTATGGATCTCGACCGAGCCGTGTGCCGGCTCGGAGATCTCGATAGGAGGATCGTCAACGTGGTCGAGCCACAGATACGTGGCTTGATACGCCTGATCGAGTGTGAGCTGGCTGTGTTTCGGAATTCCCATACCAAACTGCAGCTTACCCGAAGCGCTAAACCCGTTTGAAGGCGATCGAGTGGTGCCAATCGGCGAGGAGCGTCCTGAGCGCGGCGACAAAAGCAAGCGGCTGGTCGAGCGTCAGATGGTGATGTGCCTGCGGAATCTCGATCACAGGGGATACGCGCCCCATCAGCTCATACATGTACGCGGCGGTGTCCTTCGGAACCACGACTGACCACTCACCGGTGAACAGTGCAACACGGCACTGGACGGAGGCAAGTTGATCCCTGAGAGCGACCAGTGTGCCGGCGAAGATCATCGGGTCGAACTTCCAGGTCCACCCGGCATCTGTCGCGTGAATCGACTTGTGAGCGATGTAGTCCACGATGAAATCGTTGTCACATGGCTGGCGCGGTACGAGAGCGAAGTGAGACGCCGCTTCCTCCCTCGACGCGTAAACCCCGGGCTGCTTGAACGCGTGGCCCGATCGGCTCTCCTTTGCTTCCGGGGAGGGCTCTCGCACGGGGGCATCGACGATCACGGCGCCCTTCAGCCGATTCCCGAACGTTGCTGCCGTCTGGATGGTGACCATGCCACCAAGACTGTGCCCAACGAGCACGGGTGGTCCGGGGAACTGTGCGTCATCGACAACCGCCATCACCTCGCGCGCCCACATCTCGTGTGAGTAGGCATCTCGTCGACCTGAATCGCCCATCCCCGACAGATGGATTGCGACAGCGTGCCACTCGCTCGTGAACAGTGGGGCAATGAATGACCACCAGTGGGCGTGGGCTGCTCCACCGTGCACGAACACGAGACCGGGCTTGTCGGTGTCACCCCACGACAGGTAGCGAATCGGTGTGCCATCGACGTCGACCTCTCGCTCCTCGGGTTCGGTGGCCAACGCTTCGGTGAACCACGACGGCGTATCGCTACTCACCGGTGCGGACTTCCTCCGGTAGCAGGAACCAGCGGAGATCCTCGAACGATGCTGTTGCTTCGACAGGAGGCTGTGCAGGGCCTGTCGCCGGATCTATGGAGTCGAACAGGGCATTCGCCTCCACGAGATAGCGAGCCAGTTCCGTGTCGGGCACGTGGGCCGGCTGGGTGTCGTAGTGCATTTCTCCATTGCTGTAGTCGATGTCGAAGAGCGAGAACGGGGCATCACCCCTTCCGTCAACATGTGTCCACTCAGCCGTGTGCGTATCGAACTGGTACCACGGCAGCAGCTTCCAACCGTGGGTCGCCACGAGATGGACCGCCTCCGTGATGAAGCTGAATACGGCATCGGAGATGAAGTAGTTGAAGTTGACTCGTACCCAACCGGGCTTGATGCCTTCGCATCCGAGTCCGACCTCGTGGCTGATCTCCTCTGAGTGAGCATCGTCGATACCCAGTAGAGCATGGCCATAAGGACCTGCACACGAACACCCGCCCCGCGACTGGATCCCGAACAGGTCGTTGAGCACTGCAACCACGAAGTTGTGGTGCAGGTACTGGCCCTGGTGCTTCACCACGAACGAAACGATCGAGAGGCGCTCGGCGTCGGGGTTGCCGAGGATATCGATGTCGGGGTTCTCCGACCAGGACTCGATCGCCCGAGTGATGAAGCCCTCTTCGAGCTCGCGGATCCGACCCGATCCAACGGCATCCTTGAGTTGGAACACGAGACCGGCGCGTATGGACTCAACGATCGCTGGTGTCCCACCCTCTTCCCTGTGCTCGATGTCCGTCAGATACTCGTGGGAATCCGTCCGCACGAACGCCACGGTTCCGCCACCGGGCACAGCCGGCACGGCGTTCTTGAACAGCTCCTTGCGTGCGACGAGCAGACCCGGGGTTCCGGGCCCTCCGATCAGCTTGTGGATCGAGATGAACACTGCGTCCTTGTACGCGCCCGGCATGTCGGCGGGCTGCACATCCATTGAGACATAGGGAGCAGCGGCAGCGAAGTCCCAGAACGAGAGAGCTCCGTACTTGTGGAGGAGGGTTGCGATGCCTCGGGTGTCCGACAGGATTCCGGTCACATTCGATGCTGCAGAGAACGAACCGATCTTCAGCGAGCGGTCCTGGTACCGGATGAGTTCCGTTTCGAGTTGATCCTGATCGATGTGCCCGTCACGGTCCTCACCGATCTTGACCACATCTGCAATCGACTCGCGCCATGGGAGCTCGTTGGAGTGGTGCTCGAACGGGCCGATGAAGACCACAGGGCGCTCATCTGGAGGGATCGCGTCGGTGAGGTGGTATTGGCGCTCCAGCGTGTCCGGTATCGAGAGCCCCAGCACCCTGATCATGCGGTCAATCGCTCCCGTGCAGCCATTCCCGGCGAAGATGACGGCGTACTCATCGGACGCGTTGAGGCATCGTCTGATCATCTCCCGCGCTTCCTCGCGGAACTTGGAGGTCTGGAGCCCTGTTCCGGACGCCTCGGTATGGGTGTTGGCGTAGAGGGGGAGAACCACATCACGGATGTAGTCCTCGATGAAGCTCAATGATCGTCCGGAAGCCGTGTAGTCGGCGTAGGTCATCCGGCGCGATCCGAAGGGCCCCGGAACCACGTTGTCTGCCCCGATGACAGATGCCCGCACGGTCTCGATGATGTCCATGTGGCAGAGAGTACAGCTGTCAGAAGTCAGCTGTCAGAAGTCGGAAGTCGGAAATCGGATGTCAGCAGTCGGAAGCTGATCGCTTCGGGCTACAAGGCGATGGCGCCCTCGTGGATGAGGAGGTCGCGCTTCATCTCGGGACCGAAGGCGTAGTTGCCGACGGAGCCGTCCGACTTGACCACTCGGTGGCACGGGATGAGCAGGGGGATCGGGTTCTTGCCGAGCGCCGTGCCCACGGCGCGCGTTGCACCTGGTTGATCGATTGACTTGGCGATCCAGCCGTAGGGACGCACCTGCCCGATCGGGATCGTGGAGCAGGACTCGAGCACGGACTGCTGGAACTCCGAGACACCTCGCAGATCAAGAGAGAGGCCTCCAGCCGTTCCACTGCTCAAAGCGTCGGTGATGTCCGACTCAAGTGACCGCGGGAGGGCGGGCGCCTCGTAGGAGACGCGTCGGTGATGCTCAAGGAATGAATCGATCGTTGGCACTGCGAATACAGGTGTCAGACCGGTGACGCCGAGGCGACTCCAGGCGACCCAGAGCGGTCCGAACCGGCTGTCGACGGTGGCAACGAGATCTCCGGCGCCAGCTTCGGTCACGGTGATTCGCTCGAGGTCGGCAGGGGGCTGCTCGATGAGGCCGGCCAGTTGGGCTTCCATGCTGTTCACAGTGTCTCCTCTCGTTCCATGGCTTCACGAAGTTTGTCGAGACCGCGGGAGATGTCCGCCTTCACGGTGCCTTCGGGTCGACCCGTTGCCTCAGCTATGTCGCGGATCGGGAGATCGGCAACGTGACGCAGCACGACCGCTGCTCGTTGGTCGCTGGACAATCGGGAAAGCCGTGAGTTCCATGCCTGTGCGTCGATTGGCGAATCATCTGTTGTGGATCTGTCGAGGTCGGTTCCCGACGGCTCCTGCCTCGGCCGAGCTGCCCTGGTTCGACAGAGGTTGAGAGCAATCGTCCACAGCCAACCCCGGAGACGGAGATCCCTGATCCGCGTGTCGTTGTAGCCATCGAGTGCCCGGTACGCCCGCAGGAAGGTGTCCTGGGCGACTTCCTCTGCGTCCTCGTGTAGGCGGGTCAATCGTCGTGCCCCCGAGTAGATGCCGGGTTGGTACCTGCGCACGAGCATTGTGAATCCGAGATCGCGGTCGGAAACGAGTGTCCGTTTGATCTCTGTCTCGTCGGAGGCATCGCGCGGCTTCATACCCTAAAGAACCATCCGATCGCCCGATTGGTTGCACTCAATCGAGAATCTCCGAAACGAGTGCTCGGACGCGACGGTCGATCTCGTCGCGAATTTCACGCACCACCGGGAGATCCTTGCCCGCGGGATCGGTGAGTTCCCAATCCAGGTAGCGCTTCCCCGGGTAGACCGGACAAGCATCACCGCACCCCATCGTGATCACGACGCTCGAGGCCTGAACCTCTTCGTCTCGGAGTACATGAGGTTCGCGGCCGGCGATGTCGATTCCCCACTCAGCGAGAGCCGCAACCGCCATCGGATTCACTGTCTCCCCGGGCGCAGAACCGGCTGAGCGCACGCGGACGCGACCCATTGCATGATGCTCGAGGAGCGCTGCTCCCATCTGGGATCGGCCGGCGTTGTGCACGCAGACGAAGAGGACTTGCGGTTCCATGGATCCTTTCTGTGAACTCGCGTGATGTTACAGCCACAGCGCCGACCGTAGGCTCGCCGGATGGCCATGGACCGAACGACCAAGGGCGCTTTGCTCACGTTGCTTGCAGCGGCCCTGTGGGGTGTATCGGGAGCAGTGGCAGGCGGTGTGTTCGACGTTGTGTCACCGGCCAGGGTCACTCAAACGAGGGCACTCGTGGCAGCTGCTGTCCTCGTTCCGTACGCCGCGCACCGAGGAGTGCTGCGACTCGAGGGAGGACTCTGGAAGTTCGTGCTGTTGGGCCTGAATCTCGCTCTGGTCAACGTGACCTTCTTCTGGGCGATCGACGCGCTCGGTGTTGGACCCGGTGCGACCCTCCAGTTCCTGGCACCGATCATCGTTCTTGCATGGATGGCGATGGTCCACAGAACGCGTCTCGGTCCACTCGTGTGGACCGCAGCCGTGTTCGCCGTCATCGGGGTCGGTCTCGTGACCCGGGCGTGGCAGCTCGAAGCGTCAGATGCGCTTGGTGTCATATCCGGTCTCGTATCAGCCTTCGCATTTGCCGCCTACCTCCTGTACGGCGAGTACCTGGGGAGGACGTTCAAGCCAGCCCAGATCGCTGCATGGGGATTCGTCTTTGCTTCCGTGTTCTGGTTGATCGTGCTCCCGATCTGGAACTTCCCTACGGACATCGGAGCAAGGGCTTGGATGGATCTGCTCTTCATCGGAGTGCTTGGGACCGCCATTCCCTTCATCGTCGAGTTCGCTGCACTTCGTCTCGCATCGTCCGGGATCGTCGGTGTGGTGGCCACGACCGAACCAGCGATCGGCGCCATCGCAGCGGCCATCATGCTCGGCCAAGCACTCACTCCGATCCAGTGGTTAGGTGTGATCGTGGTAGTCGTGGCGGTCTCGACCGTGCAGCGACTTGGTCTCTCCGAGAGCCATCCGGCGTCACCGATCGCGTGATCGTCATCCCGGCGGGTAGAGCTTGTGGCGCTGGTACCTTGAACGCATGAAGACTCTCAAGAACATCCTCTTCTGGTTCGTTGCGGTTACGGCATCGAGTGCTGTGGCTGCGCTTGTCGTGAAGAACCGGACACCGGAGTTCGGGGATGAAAATGATGACGTCTTCTCGGTCGTCGCTGCCATGGGCGGTCGCGTCTTCGAGAGCAAGACCCAGTCGCTCACCGAAGCCAGGGCCACGGCGTTCATGGGCGGCATCGAACTTGATCTGCTGGATGCCGAGCTTGCTCCAGGGGCGTTCCTCACCCTGCGAGCGGTGATGGGCGGCATCGATGTCATCGTGCCGGCGCATTGGCGTGTCGAGGTGATGGCCCGGTCACTCATGGGAGGGGTCGGGAACCTCTCGGACCCTGATGCCGACGCGGACCAGACCCCGGTGCTTCTTGTTGACGCTCTGGCGGTAGTGGGCGGTATCGAGATCCACGCTGCTGAGGTTGGCTGATGGCTGTCGATCTCGCTTCTACGGTCACCTACCTCAAGGACCATGCAATGGAGCATGGTTTCCATGTGCACGACGAGCGACACTTCGTCGAGACGTACACGCTCCGGCAGTCCTGGGAGATCGATGTTCATCCTGCCGAAGCATGCGCGGGACCGCTCGATCTCCACATCGCGCTTGATGTGGACCCGAGATTGCTACTGAAGTTCGAAGATGCCCTCCACGACACCGACGGCATTCCTGAGGATCCCGATGGTGAGTACGAGGTCACATTCTTCTTCAACTGGTCGTTGCCGCCGATGCAGCGACATCCGGACATCATCGTGCTGTCTGCCGAGCTCGCGGGGATGGGCGGTATCGATCTACCGATTGAGGTGTCAGCGGTCGAGACCATGGCTGCACTCTCGGACAAGGGGGACAGGCTGCTATCGGTTGTCGGTGCGGCGAAGCGGTCCCTCGTCGATGTCGTCTTCAAACAGGACTCGCTGTGCGAGGTGCTCGACAGGGTTCACGATGTCAGCATGTACATGGTGGAGCAGGCCGATGACTGGCTCGAGGGCGTCAGCGGGTAATTTCGCGGTGCTCCTCGATCCACGCGATCTGCGTCGTCAGTGGTCTTCCGATTTCCACGATGATGGTCTGCGACAGGGTGAGAGATGACGGTGGTCCCGGCTGTGGGCCGATGAGCTGAACCCGCACCTCTTCGTCTTCGATCGATAGCTCATTGATGTGCATGAGCGAGGCCTCTCCGAGCCACACGGATACGGCATGTGAAGCATTGCGAAGATTGTTGGATTCCTGGACGATGGTCTGTCCGGTGATCGCGAGGGGGATCGTGATGATGATCGCGACCAATGCCCTCGGTGAAGCGTTAGCGACCCTCTCTGAGTTCCTTGGGTCTCTTTGCGATGAAGTACTTCGCCTGCGGGTGGTGGCAGATGATTGCTGATGTTGTCTGCTCGGGTTGGTACTGGAACCCGGTACCGGCACCAACCTCGATCCCGATGCGGTGTGCCCCGAGCAGTTCAGCGACGGTCAGGTTGTCCTCGAGATCAGGGCAGGCCGGGTAGCCCCAGGAGTATCTGCCTCCGCGGTACCGCTGTCGGAAGAGCCCTCTGATCGTGGGATCGTCGCCCTCCGCGATATCGAGTTCCTCACGAATGCGAGCATGCCAGTACTCAGCGAGCGCTTCGGTCATCTCAACACCGAGACCGTGGAGCTTGAGGTACTCCTCGTAGCGGTCCTCACTGAACAGCTGCGCCGTCCGCTCGGAAACAGCTGAACCCATTGTCACGATGTGGAAGGCCGCAATGTCTGCGTGTTCGGCTTCAATCGGTCTGAAGTAGTCAGCGATGCAGAGCCAAGGAGGGGCGGACTGCCTGGGGAAGCTGAACCGTGTGCGCTCGTGCGTGCGGTCCGTGTCCGTCCAGATGACGAGTTCGTCTCCGTCGGCATTGACAGGGAAGTAGCCGTAGACAACCTGCGGCTGGAGGAGATCGTCGGAACGCGCTCTGGCGAGGGCGCTGCGCAACTCGGGGGCGAGCCGCTCCCTGAACGCATCGTTTGTCTCTCCCTCTTCCGGCCGATACTGCCACTGGTTCCTGAACAGGGCGGTCGTGTTCAGGTAGCGAGCGATGTCGTCGAGTTCGATTCCCTTGACGATCCGGGATCCGGTGAACGGAGGATGGGGGATTGGATTGTCGGATGTGACCTCAGGTGAACGTCTCGGCACGGAACCGTGGTCGACCATTGACGGGTCCACCGAGGGCAGTGTTCGACGCTGCGACTGCGGAGCATCGCCGCCTGTCGTGATCCATGCCATCGCGTCGAGACCGGCGAACGCGTCCTTTCCGTACACGAGAGGGCCTCCGTAGCGGTGGGCGAGATCGTCCTCGACGTAGCCGCGCGTCAGCGCAGCGCCGCCCAGCAGTACGGGGACATCATCCAGGCCCCGCCGCGTGAGCTCGTCGAGGTTCTCGCGCATGATGAGCGTGCTCTTGACGAGTAGCCCGCTCATCCCGATTGCATCGGCGTCGTGTTCCTCGAAGGCTTCGATCATCTCAGCGATTGAGACCTTGATCCCGAGGTTGTGGACGCGGTAGCCGTTGTTGGTGAGGATGATGTCGACGAGGTTCTTGCCGATGTCGTGGACGTCACCTGACACCGTGGCGAGCACGATGCTGCCCCGTTCGGAGGAATCGACTTTGTCGAGATGGGGCTCGAGATGGCGGACGGCTGACTTCATTGTCTGGGCAGAGCGAAGCACGAAGGGCAGTTGCATGTCTCCGGATCCGAAGAGCTCGCCCACCGTCTTCATTCCGGGCAGGAGCACGTCGTTGATGATCGTCAAGGCGCTCGTGGTTTGCAGCACTTCGTTGAGGTCGTCCTCGAGTCCCACCGAGTTGCCGGCGACTATCCGATGCTCGAGACGCTCGACCAGGTCCATGCCTGCGAAGGGATCCTGAGCAGCGCTGCCATCGGTGACATCGGCGAAGGCGTCGAGGAGAACCTCAAGCGGGTCGTATGAGCTGGTGCGCCGGTCGTAGACGAGGTCGGTGCAGGCCTGCACGTGTTCAGGATCGATGGCGTTGAGCGGAGTGATCTTGCCTGCATGGATGATCGCCGCATCGAGTCCCGCGTCGAGACACTCGTGGAGGAAGACGGAGTTGAGGACCCGTCGTGCTGCTGGCCTGAGTCCGAACGATACATTCGATACACCGAGCACCGTGCTGACACCCGGAAGCTCTTCCTTGATTCGACGGATCGCTTCGATGGTTTCCATGGCATCTCGCCGCAGATCGTCATCCCCGGTCGACAGCGGGAATGTCAGTGGATCGAAGATGAGATCTGTCGGGTCGAGTCCGTGGGTGTCGGTTGCCAGATCGTGGAGTCGGTGAGCGACCTCCATCTTCCACTCGATGTCGCGAGCTTGGCCCCGTTCGTCGATGAGTAGGCAGATGACCGCTGCCCCGTGCTCCTTCGCGAGCTTGAACACCTTGTCGAGGCGTGAACCGGGATCTGCACCGGATTCGAGGTTCGCAGAGTTCAACACGCACCGACCGCCGAGGTTCTCGAGAGCGGCCTGCATCACCTCCGGTTCCGTTGAATCGATGACGACAGGTGCCGTGATGTCCGTGGCGAATCGCTGGGCAAGCGGAGTGATGTCCTCTACTCCGTCACGACCGACATAGTCGACACAGAGATCCACGAGATGTCCACCCTCGGCGACCTGCCCTTCCCCGATGGCCACGCACGCATCGATGTCTCCGGCGAGCATCGCGTCTCTGAATGCCTTGGATCCGTTGGCGTTCGTGCGTTCTCCGATGATGAGGAACGAAGTGTCCTGGTGGAGCGGAACCGACGAGTAGGTGGACGTGACCGACGGCACACGGGTCGGATGGCGTTGGGCGGGTGTGTGGCCGCCGACGGCATCCACGAGGTGGGCGATGTACTCAGGTGTCGTACCGCAGCATCCGCCGACGACGCTCACGCCGTAGTCGTTGACGAACGTCGTCAGGTGGTCAGCCATCTCGTCGACGCCAAGGTCATAGTGCATCTCACCGTCGACAACCGAAGGGAGGCCAGCGTTCGGAATCACCGAGATCGGCACTGTTGCGTGACGGGAGAGGTGCCGAACCGGTTCGTACATCTCGACCGGGCCGGTGGCACAGTTGATTCCCACGACGTCGACGCCGAGCGCCTCGATGGCAGTCAGCGCCGCTCCGATCTCGGTTCCCGGGAGCATCCTTCCCGTGAGCTCGATGGTCACCTGGGTTTGGAGAGGAACCTCCCTGCCCGAGGAGCGCATCGCTCGCCTCGCCCCGTTCACTGCAGCCTTGACGGAGAGGAGGTCGAATTGGGTTTCGATGATGATCAGGTCGACGCCTCCATCGATGAGGCCAGCGGCCTCGACCTCGTACTGATCTCTCAGGTCTGCGTAGGTGATCTGGCCAAGTGTCGGGAACTTCGTTCCGGGACCCATCGAGCCGGCGACGAAGCGGCCTTCGTAGTCGTCCGTGACCCGTCGGGCGATCGACGCTCCGGCTGCGGCGAGCTCGTAATCACGGTCAGCGATGTCGTATTCGCCGAGTGGCACGCCGAAGGCGCCGAATGTGTTCGTCTCAACGACATCGGCTCCTACATCGAGGTAGGCGCGGTGGAGCGCTTCGATGACGTCGGGGCGTGTGATGTTGAGGATCTCGTTGCATCCGTCGAGGTCATGCCCACCGAAGTCTTCGGCGGTGAGGTTCTGTGTCTGGAGCCACGTGCCCGTTGCTCCATCGAACACGACGACCCGCTCGGCGATCGCTTTGAGGTAGTCACTCATATCTGCGTCCTCCCCTCGTGGGAGGACAGGCGAGCTTGCGAGCCAGGAGGGGGTAGGTGAGTCTGCGAGCCGTTGTGGGAGGACAGGCGAGCTTGCGAGCCAGGAGGGGGTTGCAGAGTCACCCCCCTGACTCGGTCTCGACCTGACGGTCGTGCCTCGTCCGTCCCCCCATCAAGGGGGGACGCGTGGCAGCGGCGACTACAGAAGGGATCGGTTTCTTGTCGCATCGCGGCTCCTCTCTCTCGAAACGCTCACGCATCCCGAGCGGGTCTCCGCTCTAGACATCTCATCGATCAGGCATTGGCACCGAACACATCGGTTGCCGCGGCTTCATCGGGCCTGTCCCTCCACCGCTCTGGATGAGCGCTTCGCTCGAGGAGGTTAGCTGTTGAGCTGCTTCGGTCAATGAGCTTTGTGGCGCTTCCGACGACGGCGACGGAAGCCGTAGAACCATCCGAGGAGCGCGCCGAGCACCATCGAGACGATGATGACGATGAACAGAGGCACCTCTCCATTGACGAAGAGGAATTCGACGTGTGTCGGGTCGGTGTTCTGGAATATGAAGACTGCCGAGGCTGCCGCGACGATGATGGCGACGATGCCACCGACCGCGACCTGTTTGTGCTCTGCATCACCGTCTGCGACGTGTTCGCTCCCGAAGTCGTCAGCCATGGTCTTTCCTCCCACTGTTGGCTCGGTTCGACCATACCAGTCGCCGGTTCCCGCCAGCCGGACACCATTCTGTGGGCTGGAGCCTTCGCTGAGAGGGTCTGTAACCCTGGGTTCGCGATTGTGGGGAGCGCCGATGCGCTCCCCACAATCTCTGTTCTCTGTTCTTGCTG